>JAZUOB010000271.1:0-4234 GCA_045604425.1 Clostridia bacterium | reverse complement strand
TTTTTTTTTTTTTTGGTGGGTATGAAATCTTTCATAATATTTGTAGCATGGATGGCAGCCTTTGTCTGTGTAAAAAAAATGCCGGTAAGCCTTTATGGTGTGGTAGATATGTCAAGGGTGATTTTCTCTACGTTGTTTGGTGTGCTTTTTCTAAAAGAACCACTGACTTTTAAAGGTATAATAGGACTTTTTCTAGTAGTGATTGGAATTTATCTTGTTAATCACAAAAAGGGAAACAGAGGCGAGGAGTACAATTATAAATATGTCTTTATAACACTTCTTTCGTGTGCTCTCAATGCCGTGTCTGCTATATTTGACAAATATCTAATGTCTACAGGTGAGATAACAAACTCGCAGCTTCAGTTCTGGTTTATGCTGATGCTGTCTATGTTCTATCTTTTGTATATTCTTCTTTCTGGCAGAAAACTTTATATAAAGCAGTGTATAAAGGACCCGGGGATATATGCTATAAGTCTTCTTCTTGTTTTGGGAGATAAGCTTTTGTTTATAGCCAATGCAGACCCTGGCAGTAAAGTCACTGTGATGACTTTAATAAAACAATGTTCAGTGCTTGTAACTATAGCTGCAGGCAAGCTTGTTTATAAAGAAAAAAACATTCTGTACAAATCATTATGCGCTGTGATTATCATCGTTGGAATACTAATTGGTGTTGGTTAAAAAAAGACTGAAAAAATCAGTCTTTTTTTGTTGAATGTTGGCTTATTTTGTTGACTTTGCGGGGCTTATATGATAGAATAATATAAATGTGAATTTTGTGAATAAATTTTTAAAAAGGGAGTGATTTTTTGAGATATGCATCTATATCAGAAGCAGGCGGCAGGGAGATAAATGAAGATAGTATAATGGTTAAAAAAATAGATGATGTATGTTGCTTTCTTGTAGCAGACGGACTGGGCGGAATGAAGGGCGGACAAATGGCATCAAATATTGCAGCCGACACAATTTTAGAAGCATTCAAGGTCAATCCTGAGGTTTCATATGAGGCATTGTACTCATGTATCCTTACAGCATATAACAAGCTTATAAAGCTTAAGCAGGAAAATTCTGAGTTTTCCAAAATGTCCACAACAATAGTAATGCTTATCACTGACGGCAAGAAAGCTATTTGGGGTCATCTTGGAGACAGTAGATTGTACAGATTTGAAAAGAAAAAGCTTAGGGAAGTTACTGATGACCATTCAGTAGCATTTGCATCATATATAGCCGGAGAAGGTACATATGACGATATAAGGTTCAGCCCTGACCAAAACAAGCTTACACGCTCTCTTGGAAATGTAGATAAGTTTAATCCTGATATATCTGAGATTATAACCTGTCATAAAAAAACTGCATTTTTACTTTGTAGTGACGGATTTTGGGAGCTTGTTGATGAATACACTATGGAGAAAACGCTTAAGCGCGCTAAAAGGACAAGGACATGGCTCAATGGCATGCTTAAAGAATTAGACAACAATGTATTTGATGGCCATGACAATTACAGCGCTATAGCGATTATGTTTTAGGAGGAAAATGAGATGTTTGATGAATTATACGGATTGGTAGGATTATTTGTGACTATGTATGCGATATTTGCAATAATCGGTGTTGCGGTTATGGTAGCCATGTACATACTTTACTGCTTCCCGCAAAAAGCAATAGCAAACAAGCTTGGCATTTTCGACAACTGGATGGCGTATGTGCCTGTGGCACGTTCGGTACAAAAGACAAGAATAGCTGAAATGTCTACATGGAAGTTTATGTTCCTTGGCAGTTTTACACCGGGACTTGTCATGGGTTTGGCGATATTGCTTTCGTCTTTGTTCATGATGGTGTCTTTTGGATTTGGTATGTTTTTTATGATAGTATCGATTATATTTATCTCTGTGATGAATTTTATCTGTAACTATCAGTATAATCATCGTTTGTGTAAGATTTTCGGATTTAATACATTCCTTGCTTTTGCAATGTTGTTTATACCGATTTACATGACAATCTTTACATTCTTAGTAGTGTACCCAGAACAGTTTGAGGGAAATAAAGACAAGCTGTTTACAAACGGCGGCCAGCCCCAAAGTCAATCTCCAAGCGAGAGTTATACATATGGAGGCACAATGGGTCAAAGGTCAGTTCAGACAAGAATTGATTTCAATCCCGGAATTGTGGGCAAGAGAGGATATTATGCCGGACAGACTCTTTCCTTTGCAAATGGCGAAAGAATAGTTCTTGGCAGAGACAAGAACTCATGCTCTGTGATTTTCTCATCTGAATGTACAAAGATAAGCAGAGTGCATTGTGCAATAAGATATGATAGCAATCAAGGTGGATATATAATTGAGGACTATTCATCAAACGGCACATATATAAATGGCCAGAGATTAAACTCAGGTGCTCCTTTCAAAGCAGTTTCAGGAAGCACTATAGACCTTGGAAACGAAGAAAATTCATTTTACTTTGTATAAAATTGGAGGATATGTAATAAATGATGAATTTCGATAATTTGTGCTATCATTGTATGGGTAAGACACAAAATGGTGTATGTACTGTTTGTGGTTTTAATAACAATGAATATACCCAACCACATCATCATCTGAAACCCGGGACAATTCTTAATGGTAAGTATATCTTGGGTGCAAGCCTTGGCGAAGGCGGTTTTGGAATTACCTACGTAGGCTATGATCTGAATCTTGAGCTTAAGGTTGCAATAAAAGAGTATTTTCCAAATGGGTTGGTATCTCGTGATATTACTCATTCCGATTCAGTCGCAGTTTTTTCAGGAAGTGATTTGGAATATTATAATATGGGCCGTGATAAGTTTATCAAAGAAGCAAAGGCTTTGGCAAAATGCGATAGCTTGCCGGGAGTTGTTTCAGTAAAAGACTTCTTTAACGAAAACGGTACAGCGTATATTGTAATGGAGTTTATCGAAGGAGAAAACCTTAAACATTTTCTCCAAAGAAACGGTGGCAGAGTTGAGCCGCATATTATTATCAATATGATGAAGCCGCTTATTGAATCTCTTATCCAGGTACATAACAATGGTATTATTCATAGAGATATAAGTCCTGATAATATCATGATTACAAAAAAATCACAGGTAAAGCTTCTTGATTTTGGAGCAGCAAGAGAGGTTTCATCTGAGGGTAATAAGAGTTTGTCTATACAGTTGAAACCCGGCTATGCACCTGAAGAACAGTACAGAACACATGGTGAGCAAGGCCCTTGGACAGATGTGTATGCGCTGTGTGCTACAATTTATCGTGCCATCACAGGCAAAACTCCTATTGAATCTCTTGAACGATTGCAGAATGATACACTACAGATGCCGTCACAGCTTGGCGTGCGTATCAATCCTATACAAGAGCGTGCGATTATGTGTGGAATGGAAGTGTCTGCAAACAAGAGATTTAGAAGCATGGGTGCACTCTATAATGCATTGTATGGAGCAGATAACAGAGTTTCAGAGTTAAGGACAAACAATCAATATGCACAGCCAAATGGTCAAACAAACGGTTATATCAAACCGTCAAACACATCTGGCTCCCGCCCAATTAGTCAAACATATAACAAAGTATCTAATACCCCGCCTAACAAAAAAAGCTCAAGCGGTATATCAGCAGTACTTGTAGCGGCGATTGTGGCTTTGGTTATTACTATGATTGTAGTTATAGCATTCCTTGCAAGCAATATGACTACAACAACCACCAACCCAACTCCTAACGAGGTACATTTAGATCCTACACCTGCACCTGCACCTGTGTTTGAGAATGTTTCAGCATCCAGTACAAGAGGTCCGGACTATTCTACAGGTGTTGCAATATATTACAATATACAGTATATATGTGACGGTGATTTCAATACATCATGGCAGAGTGACAGAAATATAGAAATGACTCCTACAGTCACATTCTCATCTACAAGGAAACAGCATGTGACAGGACTTAGAATTTCCAATGGTTATTTCAAATCAGAGTCTGTTTATACAAAGAACAGAAGAATAACAAAGATACTTATTTCATATGACGGCGGTAGCAAGACAGTGGACCTTAATCCAAATGCATACAGAATTATGCAGGATGTAGCTCTTGATATGCCGGTAGATACATCATATGTATCAATAAAAGTCCTTGATTCTGTGTATGGAAAATGGAATGATATAGCAATTAGTGAAATAGAGTTCTATTGATGAAGAGGTAATTTGACAATGGATTATGAAGAAATAAAAAGAAGAGACATG
>JAZUOB010000270.1:0-11396 GCA_045604425.1 Clostridia bacterium | reverse complement strand
GTAAAGGAATTTGCAGTAGACGGCACTCTTGCTTTAAATTGTGACAGTAGAACTTATCAATCATTGCTTGGTGTAGATGGTGTTGTTGAACTTATAAATGATGTTAACAACGAAACTTTGAATGTTGGAAATACAGTATTTTTGCCTGCAGGATTTGGAGAGTATACTCTAAAAGGAAGCGGCAAAGTGCTTTTGGTAGAGAATCCCCCTCGTTATTCTGTAGGAATAGACCTTGGAGGTACAAATATAGTAGCTGCTGTGATTGACGAAAATGGTGTTATATACGGCAGAAGCAAGTGCAAAACAAAATCACCTCGTGAGTATACAGAGATTTTTGATGACATGGCAAGCTGTGCAAAAGAAGCAGTTTTAAAAAGCGGACTTATCTGGTCTGACATTGAAAATGTAGGTATAGGCTGCCCGGGAGCTCTTGATAAAGAAAAGGGTATTATTGATTTTTCAAACAACCTTGACTTTTATAATGTACCGATTGTAGAGTACATGGAGCAAAAACTTGAGAAGAAAATATACATAGAAAATGATGCAAATTCTGCTGCATGGGGAGAGTATCTTGCAGGAGTCGGCAAACAGACTCAAAGTATGATTTTAATTACACTTGGCACAGGTGTTGGAAGTGGAGTAGTAACTGACGGTCACTTGTTCAGGGGTGCTTTCGCCACTGGTGCTGAGCTTGGTCATATGGTTATAATAGCTGACGGAGAAGAATGTACCTGCGGAAGAAAAGGATGTCTTGAATCATATGCTTCTGCTACGGCACTTGTTAGACAAACAAAACAAAAACTTTTGGAAAATCCTGATTCTAAGCTATGGGAAAGCGTAGACGGAAATATCGAAAATGTAGATGGCAGAACTGCTTTTGAAAGTCAGGATGCTCTTGCTGAAAAGATTGTTAATGATTATTTGGGATATCTTTCAGAGGGAATAGTAAGCATAGCAAATATGTTCCAACCGGAGATTATATGTATAGGCGGCGGTATATCAGGAGCAGGAGAGATGATTACAAAGCCGCTGAATGAAGCTATAAAACAAAAGGCATTTGCACGCTTCGGTAATAGACGCACAGAGGTAAAAATAGCATCACTTGGTAATGACGCAGGACTTATTGGTGCGGGACTATTATGGAAGGATGAAATATAACCAAAAAATGTATCGTCAATATTTGACGATACATTTTTTTTTTGCAAAACAAATCCCACAACTGCGATAGTTGTGGGATTTTGTAGATAAGAATAATTATCTCTTTGAGAATTGAGGAGCACGACGTGCGGCTTTGAGACCGTACTTCTTTCTTTCCTTCATTCTTGAATCACGTGTAAGGAAGCCAGCTGCTTTAAGGTCAGCTCTGAAAGCTTCTGTATCAACTTCAAGAAGTGCTCTTGAAATACCATGACGGATAGCTCCAGCCTGACCTGTGAAACCGCCACCTTCAACCTTAACTATTACATCAAATTTATCGAGAGTCTTAGTAAGTACCAGAGGCTGGCGAACGATAACCTTAAGTGTTTCCAAACCAAAGTATTCATCAATTGTTCTGCCGTTTATTGTGATGTTGCCGTTACCGGAAACAAGACGAACTCTTGCAACTGAAGACTTTCTTCTACCTGTACCGTAAAACTGTTCTGTTGCCATTAGTATAATCCTCCTTCTTATTTAATCTCGCCTGTCCAAGCTACAGGGTTTTGAGCTGCATGATTGTGCTCTGCATCCTTGTATACGCGGAGTCTTGCGATTGACTTTCTGCCGATTGAGTTGTTGGGGAGCATGCCCTTTACTGCGTACATCATTGCTTTTTCAGGGTTCTCAGCCATAAGCTTGTTGTAGTGGATTTCTTTGATTCCGCCAACCCAGCCTGTGTGGTAATAACGAACCTTCTGATTAAGCTTGTTACCAGTAAGAACTGCCTGTGCAGCGTTGATAACAATTACATGATCTCCACAATCTACGTTCGGTGTATAAGTGGGGAGGTGCTTACCTCTGAGGATAGCTGCAACTTGTGCTGCTACACGACCAAGAGGCTTGTCTGCTGCGTCAATTATATACCATTTTCTTTCAATTTCAGCGGGCTTTGCCATAAAACTATTGTTCACTTTAATTTCCTCCTATCAAAGTTTTTAATCATCAAAAACATAGTGTTTTTGACCTGCACGCATTATTCTACTATACTTCTAAACCTTTGTCAATACTTTTTGCATAAAAATTTGAAAGAAATTTTACAATCTCTCAAAATCTTCTGTTTTCTCTTTTTTTCTTCTTTTATCTCATTTTCTATTTTAAAAAAATTATGATTATACCATTTTTTTCAACAATTAAAACCTGTAGCATATGTTAATAATAACACTACTTTACTGAATTGATGGTGATGTTATGAAAATGATTTTTATAGCTTTATTGTTTTATATAAAAGCTGTTTTTTTTGACACAGGGGTATTGATTTTGAATTATCTGCCGATTGATTGGAATTTTACATGTTTATTTTCAAGGCACCTTGAAAATGTGGCGGATAGCTTAAATAATAAAAAAATATGGTTAGACAGTCAAATTCACTGATACAAAAAAAGAGACTGCCTGTGGCAGTCTCTTTTTAAGAGAGGGAATATTAGAGAAGATTTTTTGGTGGTAATTTAGAGATTATTGAATAATTACTACTTCCTGAACTACATCTTTATAAATTTTGATGAAGATTCTGTTGTTTTCTTCTGCATCAAATACCTCTATATCTCCTGCTTCAGCAACGCTGATCTGGTTTGTGGACAATGTTGTATCGACTTTGTATACTTTTGTGTCCTTGGTGATTTCATAGTTTACAGTAGAGCCGTCATTTACAGTAACATTTATTGAGTTTGTAAACTTTTTAGTTACTTTTCCGTATACAGTCTCAAGATGTTCTGCAGGCTCAGCAGTTCCTTCGGTAGCTTTTGCTCTTATATCGAACAATACTCTGATGCTTACGATTTCGTCTTCGGCGTTTTGCTTGATCTGGATGATGTCACCTGTCTGGAGCTTGGTTTCTTCGTCTTTCAAAAGAACGCTATCGTCTTCAGCAAAGAGTCTTATTTCTTTTCCGTCCATATATGCCACCAACACATCTGACACTTCTTCTTCGCTATTTTGTCCTTTTGCAATCTCTTTTACTACTGCAATGCTTGAATCGGCATTTGTGTTTAGTCTTGAGTTTGTAACGATTATGGCTTTAGCTGTGAAATCTTCTGACATATCGAATACATGAACATCATATTTCTGCTCATCTTCAAACATTTTGATATCAGCTATTTCGAAATCAGTAGTTTCTCCTGCCGGGATATCAAATACAACTGTTTTTTCGTCAACCTTTACATTACCGATTTTCTTCAGTGTTTCATTGTATACTGCATCAGTAAGCTTGTAGTTGAGTGTGAAGTGATTTTTGTTTACAGCACCTGTAGCACTGTTGTCAACTGCTGTGTTTATTTCTGAAAGCTTGTTGTCAGCATTAAGCTTGAATGTGATAAGCTGAGGTGATACTTGTCCTTCTGTCTGAAGTGCTGCAAGTACGGTTTCAGCTTTTTGTGCACCCGCTCCGTTGAGCTTGATTTTATCAGCACCTTCGTATACTACATCTTTTCCTTCTTTTGTGAACACTTTAAACTTAACTGTTTCATCGTCAGTCTTGTATGCTCTTGACATATATCCGTAGTTTGAGCTGAGGAGCATTGCTTTATCTGTTGCTGCAATTTTATTTTCAAAGTCAAGATAGAATGTTGCTTCTGTTCCTATTGACAATTCGTTTGAGTAATTGTTTGCTATTTTATACTGTTTTCCGTCAATTGTATATTCATCGCCGGCGACAGCTGTGATTTTTCCGGTAACAGTATTATTGCTTACAATGACTTCAAACAATTCGTGGTCAAGACTTTCTGCTACTGAAATAACATCGTATTCCTGCAAGTCTTCAACTTTGAGTGATTCATAGCCGCGTGTTATTGAGAATGTCACTTCATCATCAAGTGTGATTGAAGGAGCATCATACTTATCGCTGATTTTACCTAATGAAGATACAGTGTCTACTACCATGTTGTAGTAGCTTGAAACGAAAACAATGTCAAACTTGCCGTCTTTGTCGGTATCAAGAAGTGTGATATGACCTGATTTATCTGTCATGTTCAAAAGTTCATCTGTAAGTTCGTTGTATCTTCCGTTGTATATAAGCTTTGCACTTGGTGAAAGCTCTGCTTCTTCTGTCTTAGATGATGTTTCACTCTTCAGGTAGCTGATAGCTTTGTTTGAGTTCTTTGTTGTGATGCCTTCAAACAAATCAGCTGTAATTTTGAGTGTAGTATTCTTGCCCTTAACAGGCATTGCAAGAATTACAGTTTCTTCACCGCTTCTGTGTTTTTTTACATAATAATTTACGTTAAAGCCCAAAAGTCTGTTGACATTATAATCAGTATAGAATATATTTTCATCTATTTTTACCTGACCGTCAACCAGTGAGCTTGTGCCGTTGATTGCAGAAGAGGGAATGGCTGTGATCTGACCTGAATACTCTGTTACATTCAACTTGTTGTTGAGAAGAGTTTTGTCTACTATTTCAAATTTAGGAACTTCTCCAAAGCTTGTCTGTTCCATCAATTTTGATTTCAAAGTATTTACTGTCAATGTTGCCATATTGCCTCTGGTGATTGGAGAATGTGTTGAACCGGATACTTGTTTGTTCAAACCATTTTCTGAACCAACCAAAACATACCCTGTGGGGAAGCCGCCTTTTTGGAGTGCAACCGGCTCAAAACCTGTTGCTCTGACCATTATTGTCATAGCTTCGGCATAAGTGATAGGGTCCATAGGTCTGAAATTACCTTTGTCATCACCTATGATAATACCATTTGACGTAGCAAGATTGATATATCCGTTTGCCCAGAAATCTGTGCTTACATCAGGGAACTTTGATTGTCCCGCAGTTGAAGCCGCCGCTTCTTCAAGACCCATTGCATGAATTGCAATCTTGGTCACTTCTGCTCTGGTAAGATTATCATTTGGACGGAATTGACCATTGCCATCACCTACCATGATATCCAACGCAGAGAGAATTTGAATTGGCTCTTCAAAACCTGTACCTTCTACATCTGATGCAACTGATGCAAATGATGTAATTGAGGATAAAAGGGTTGTTGCAGCTATTACACCGCAAAGCAGATTTTTCTTCAAATCTTTCATGTTTTACCTCCTTAGTTTTTTTGGACCGAAGTCCATCCTACACCTACAAGGTTAACATAATATATTTATGTCAACCACGTTTGCTATGATACATTACTTTATACATAAAATCAAGGCACAATTTTTACCATTGGTTTCAAGACTAAAATATATAAAATAGAAGCAATTTATTTTCTTATCCTGAATTTGTATTTGTTGCTTATATTTGTATTTCAATACTGTTAAATTTATTGACAACTTATCATAAATTTGGTAGTATGATGTTAGTATTATCATATAAAAGCGGGGATTTTTGTGAATAAAAAAGCGATAGATAAAACAATGATGTTTTTTGGAGTTTTAAAATCCAGAATGATAGAAAACAGTGATTTTTTTGAAGACATTATGATTACCTTGCATTCGGGTCAAAAAGAGTATTTTGCAAGGTATACATATAAGGGCGGCAAAATATATTTCGACTTTTTGGGCTGCGAAGAAGAAGTATCTGACTTTTCTTCGTTTTCTGATGTTTTGTCCGAATATGACAGTGCATCTATCAGCTATAACGAACGGGGAACACAGATTTTGATAGAAGCTGATAACCGAAATGTCAAAATGCAAAACCGTCAGAAAGAACAAGAAAAAATAAGCTCATCTACGGTGAATATCGGCAGAAAATATCTTGTAAATCCATCGCAGTGTTCTAAGCTTTTAAAAGAACTGGGAGTTCTTGCTGAAAACGGCAAGATAAAAAATGATAAAGTCAGAAAATATAATCAAATAGATTATTTTCTTGAGCTTATGAACACAGTTGTGAAAGACATAGAAGTTGGCGATGAAATGCTGATACTTGACTGTGCTTGCGGCAAGAGTTATCTATCATTTGTTATGAATTATTATTTCACTGAGGTTTTGAGAAAAAAATGCCGTTTTATAGGTGTGGATTATTCTGAAAATGTAATAGAGGCTTCTAAAAAAATTGCGGATAAAATGGGATATAAAAATATGACTTTTATTCAAAGCGATTTGGCGGACTATACACCGTCTGCCCCTCCTGATTTGGTGGTTTCGCTTCATGCGTGTGATACTCTCACTGATATGGCTTTGGCGCTTGGAATAAGGTCTAAAGCAAAAGCGATAATGAGTGTTCCGTGTTGTCACAAGGATATCCTGAAGCAGTATTCATATCCGGAGTTTTCTATGGTGACAAAGCATGGAATTTTAAAAGCAAGACTTGCAGATACTCTTACAGATGCTCTGAGAGCATCGTATTTAGAGTCTTGTGGATATGATGTGTCTTTGGTTGAGTATATTTCACCTCTTGAGACACCAAAGAACATAATGATAAGAGCCGTAAGAACTGGCAGGAAATCTGAAAAGGCAAAAAATGATTATGAGTCCCTTAAAAAAGCTATTCATGTCCATCCTGCTATTGAGAAATATGTATAAAGTGAGAGGATAAAAATGGATTTAACAGAGAAAACTATAAAGAGCAAACATGTTTTCGATGGAGTGGTAGTTGATTTATGGGTTGATGAAGTACAGCTGCCAAACGGGAATCAGGGAGTCAGGGAAATAATACACCATCCCGGAGGGGTATGTGTTTTTGGGGTAGATGATAATAATAATGTCATTATGGTACGTCAGTTTAGAATAGCCACAGAGCAAGTGCTTTTAGAAATTCCGGCAGGCAAGCTTGAATATGGAGAGAACCCTTTATCTGCTGCCAAAAGAGAGTTTCAGGAAGAAACCGGAATGGTCGCTGATGAAATTATATCAATGGGCTATTTTTATCCGACTCCTGCATATTGCAAAGAAAAAATCTATATGTACTTTGCAAAAGGTTTGAAACAACAGAGTCAAAATCTTGATGATGATGAATTTTTAGAGGTTTTAAAAATTCCGTATAAGCAGCTGTATTCTATGGTTCTGAATAACGAAATAATAGACGGAAAAACAGCCCTTGCAACACTCAGGGCAAAAGAATATATAAAATAAAGAACGGAGTGATAAGAATGGAAAAAAATAAACTTACAGCCAGTGTAAATGGAAGAATGTATACTTTTGTGTCAGAAGATTCTCCGGAATATATGGAAAAGCTTTGCAAGTTTCTCAACGAAAATATTGATAAAGTAAAGCAAATGAATCCGTCTTTGCTTGGTGAACGCCATTTGGTACTTGCAGCACTGAATATTTGTGATGAACTTTATAAGGCAAAGCTGGGCGGAAAAGTAATGCTTGAAAAGGCACAAAAAAGTTATGATGAAGTTGTGGCTGAGAACAAAAGACTAAGTTCTATGTCAAACAATCAGGAAATATCCAATCTCAGAAGACAGCTTCAGGAAGCAAGAAATGAGATAGACAGACTGAAAAGAAGTTACTAAAAGGGAGGAATCGGCTTGGAGCTTTTATCGCCTGCCGGCTCATATGAATCATTGATTGCGGCAGTCCAAAGCGGAGCTGACGCCGTTTATCTTGGTGGTTATAAATTCGGTGCAAGACAAAGTGCTGTCAATTTCCAGCAGGACCAAATGAAAAAATGGACAGAGTATTGTCATCTGTACGGTGTGAAGGTGTATATCACAGTCAATACTTTGGTCAAAGACAGCGAGCTTCAGGAATTGGCTTTATATATCAAAGACCTTGCATCAATCAATGTTGATGGCTTGATTGTGCAGGATATGGGTGTTGTCACTGTAGCTCGAATGGTTGCACCAGAGCTTGAATTACATGCAAGTACACAAATGACTATAACGTCTTTAGAGGATGTATTATTTCTTGAAAATCTGGGATTTACAAGAGTTGTACTTTCCAGAGAATTATCTATGCATGAAATTAGAAAAATAAGGAATAATACAAAGTGTGAGCTGGAAGTTTTTGTTCATGGTGCTTTGTGTATGTCGTATTCAGGCCAGTGTCTTATGAGCAGTATTATAGGCGAAAGAAGCGGCAACAGAGGTAGATGTGCACAGCCTTGCAGATTGCCGTACACTCTCGATAATACAAAAGAAGCAAAGGACACATATTTACTTAGTCCTAAAGACTTGTGTCTTGTAAATTATATCAAAGACCTGAAAGCTGTAGGTGTAAATTCACTCAAGATAGAAGGTCGGCTGAAAAGAGCAGGCTATGTATCCACCGTTGTTGGAATATACAGAGATTGTATTGACAGGGAAAAAAAAGCCTCGCCCGTCCAGATGAAGTTGCTTAGTGATGCTTTTGGCAGAGGTTTTACCGGAGGCTTTTTCCTTGGAGAAACCGGCAAAGAAATGATGAGCTTCAAAAATCCGTCAAATGTCGCCGATAATGTATTTACAAAAGAGGCAACAGATAGATGCAGTGAGAAGGCAAACTTCAGAAAAATCCCTGTAAGTATGGAAATTGATGCCAAAATCGGAAAACCTTTGTTTTTGAAAATGACAGACTCTATTGGAAATGAGGTTTTTGCAAAGAGCACCGTTGTATGCGACCTGGCGGAGAAAACTCCTACCTCTAAGGAGCGAATAACAGACGCAGTTTTAAAACTTGGAGATACAGTATACGAATGTGTTGATATTTCTGCTGATGTAGATGATGGTCTTATGATAAAAATATCAGAAATAAATAAGACCAGACGATTGTTGGCGGAAGAAATGAATAAAGCAAGAATCAATCGTCCAAAGGCTTTGGTGTATGACTATGTACCAAATCCTGTGTCAAAAATAAGCTCTAAAAAACCTGAGATTTTTTGCGAAGTAAACACAAAAGAGCAATATGAAGAAGCTACAAAGCTAGGAATAAAAAATATTATTGTAGGCCGACGTCTTAAAAATGTTCAGGGTATTCAAAAAAGCCCCGCAGTATCAAAAAACGGATTTGTAAAAGCAGATAGAATATTAGCACAGAACATAGGTCAGCTATATAATGCTGATAATGCTGAAGTCATAGGCGGACCGCGTTTAAATATCACAAATTCAATGAGTGCAGATTTTTATAGTGCTTATATGGATAGAGGTATATTGTCTTTGGAGCTTTCTTTAAAGGAGATAAAAAAGACAGTAAGTTCTACCTGCTTAAAGTGCGGCGCTGTGGTATATGGGAAACTAGAGCTGATGTACTGTGCAAATTGTTTTTTGAAAGCATCAGGAAATTGCATGAACAGAGAAAACACACAATATTTAAAAGACAGAAAAGGCAATCTTTTTCCGCTTGTGTGCTCTGATGGTTGTGCGATTACTATCCTTAATTCCAAACCTGTATATATGGCAGATAAATGGCGTGATATAGAAGATGCAGGACTTGATTTTGTATGTCTTGTATTTACAGATGAGGATGCCGGACGTTGCCGCGAAATACTTAATCTCTACATCAAGGCTTCAAACGGTCAAAAATCATCTTCGATGCCGGAGAATACTTTTACCCGCGGACATTTTTATCGCGGCGTATTATAAAGGTGATAATATGAAAAAAAATATAATTTTAGCTTCTGGCTCGCCCAGACGTTGTGAAATTCTTTCAAATATAGGGATTGATTTTACTGTAATAAAATCAAATGCTGATGAAAGCAGTGTTTCAACTGAAGAAATTCCGCCTCGGTTGTTTGTTCAGGAACTTTCTATGATAAAGGCTATGGAAGTATATAAACGTGTAGCGGCAGAAAATACTTTAATAATAGGAGCAGACACTGTTGTTTGCTGCGATGATAAAATCCTTGGCAAGCCTGTTGATGAAAATGATGCGTTTGACATGCTCAAACTACTTTCAGGCAAAACTCATCAGGTGTACACAGGCTACTGTATTATTGATTCTGATAATGGATATACTGTTTGTGAATCCCAATGTACAGACGTGACTTTTACAGAACTTTCAGACAAAGAAATCTATGAATATTTACATACCGGTGAATATAAAGACAAAGCCGGCTCATACGCTATTCAGGGCAAGGGTGTCATGCTTGTTGAAAAAATAGACGGCGATTACTTGAATGTAGTTGGACTGCCTGTAAGAAGCCTTGTAATGCTTATGAAAAATGAATTTGATTTTGAATTCTGATTTTGCATTGAAAGGGATTTGACATGAGTTTGTTTTCTGCTTGTATAGGTATTGATTGTGGCACAGCCAATATTAAAATATACAAAAAGGGTGTAGGCATAATACTGAATGAGCCTGCGCTTGTGGCAGTAGATAAACTAAGCAAAAAAGTTTTGGCTGCAGGCTTTTATGCAAGGGATATGGCAAATAAATTTCCTGAAAATATTGTATTATTAAGACCTGTAAAAAACGGAGAAATTGTAGACTATAATGTTTTTAAATCAATGCTTTCCTATTGGCTTGATAAGTATACAAAGGGCAGTTTTTTAAAGCGTAAAGTTCTTGCAGCAATACCGTCTTGTGCAACAGATGTTCAAAAAAAAGCACTTGAAGAAGCACTAGTTGCAACAGGTGCTAAGTCTGTAGAACTTTTTGAAAAGAATATGCTGGCTGCCAAAGGTGCAAATGTTTTTACTGATGATTTAGAAGGAAGAATGATTATTGATGTAGGTGCCGGAACAACCGAGGTGGCCGTCACCAGCGCCGGTGTTGTGGTGTCCTCGGCATCAGCAAAAATAGGCGGCGATGACTACTGCACCGAAATAATAAAGTATATAAAAGAAAATCATAGCGTGTCAATTGGATATTGCATGGCAGAAGAGATAAAGATGCACTTTGAAAAAGAAGATACAGGCACTTATATGGCAATAGGTACAGATATATCTACAGGGCTTCCTGGTTCTGCAACAGTTGATATTTCGGGTGTTATGGAGGCTGCAGCTAAGGTTTCTTTAAAAATAATTGAAGTTATAAAATCAGTACTTGAATCAGTTCCCCAGGAACTTGTCGGGGATATAATCAAATCAGGATGTACTATTACCGGTGGAGTGTCAAAATTTTCAAAACTTCGTGATATGATAGATGAAAAACTTGATATAAAATGCTTAGCAGAGCCTTCACCTGAATTATCCGTAATTTCAGGTCTTGGGGCGATTATCCAATGATAAGGCTTAAGAAGTGTTTGGTATATATTATACTTGTGACTGCTTTGACGTTTTCGGCAGCTTTCCTGCTTGGCGGAAATAAAGAAATAACAGTTTTTATAAAGCATACAGGGATTCCGGTGCTTGAATTTGTATCCGATATAAAAAAAGCAGCATACGACATAAAATCTTATTTTTATGATGTTGATTATT
>JAZUOB010000269.1:0-6835 GCA_045604425.1 Clostridia bacterium | reverse complement strand
TTTGCTATTGGTATATATGTATTTTAATATATGTATCAAAGTTTTTCAAGAGTTTTTTTCTGGTTTGTATAAGTGATATATTTTCAATGAATAAAATTCCTGTCAATTGGCAAAAATATGTATTGAATTCATATAAAGGAGAGTGCTTTATGAAACATAAAAATTTTTTTAGAGTGCTTTTGTGTGTGTTTGTGATTTGTATATCTGGGTGCACGGCTTTTGCTGATTGGCAATACGGAAGCAGGGGAGTTGACGTCAGGAAGCTTCAGGAAAAATTGACAGAGCTTGGATATTATGAAATGAAATGCGATGGCGTATTTGGAATTGCGACAAAGGACGCAGTAATTGAATATCAAAAAGACCACGGACTGAAACAAGATGGAATAGTAGGTAAAAAAACACTCACAAAGCTTCGGATTGTATCAGAAAAAGATGTAAAGTTGTTGACAATGATAATAAACGGAGAAGCCAGAGGAGAAAGTCTGGGGGGACAGATAGCAGTAGGAGCTGTTGTATTAAATCGTGTAAATCACCCGGCATTTCCTGATACAATAGAAGAAGTGATATATCAAAAAGGTGCATTTTCTGCTGTCAAAGACGGACAAGTGAATAAAAAGATTATATCCTCTTCCAGAAAAGCTGCAGAAATTGCATTAGGTGGATATGACCCAACAGGCGGTGCGGTTTATTATTATAATCCTAAGACAGCAACGTGTAATTGGATAAAATCAAGACAAGTTGTAAAACGGATAGGAAATCATCTGTTTTGTATTTAAATCTAAAAAAGCTGTGTGAAAATATATTTTTACACAGCTTTTTTGTTTCGTAACATTTTTTTTGTTTTTACATACTATACTATTGAATTAGTTATATTCAAAAAGAAAGGAGAAATATGTATGAAAGTTGGTTTCGTTGGTGGCGACCTCAGGCAACTGACTACACTAAAACTTTTTGAAAAAGACGGCCATGATGTAAAAATTTACGGATATGACAATATAAAAGAATCAGTGGATAGTTTTGATGAAATAAAAGACAGTGATGTTATAATTTTTCCGCTGCCTACATGTAATGGTGAATTTATTTTTTCGCCTATGACAGAAAAGAAAATACATATTAGTGATATAGATTTAAAAAGTTGCAAGCTTATTTTTTATGCCGGTGCTAATGATGAATTGAGCAACAAGCTTATGAGCTCCGGTGCACTTTGTATTAACTATCTAAGTGATGAAGAACTGGTGCTTAAAAATGCAATTGCCACAGCAGAGGGCACACTGGATATAGTTATAAATGAAACGGCTGAAACTGTGTTTGGAAGCAAAGCTTTAATCCTGGGATTTGGAAGAGTTGCAAAAGCTACAGCTAAACTGTTTTCTTGTTTAGGGAGCTGCGTTACTGTTGCTTGTAGAAGACGCGTGGCAGCCTCGGAAGCCTATTGTATGGGATATAATACATTGTATTTAAATCAGCTTAAATCAAAGATTGAAGACTTTGATATTATAATAAATACAATTCCTGCTTTGGTTTTAAATAGAGATATTTTGTCAAATGTTTCAAAGTCTTCTTTGATTATTGACCTTGCTTCAAAACCGGGAGGTGTAGATTTTGACAGTGCAAAGGAGCTTGGTAAAAAGGTTATTTGGGCACTTAGTATACCGGGTAAAGTAGCGCCTGTATCTTCCGGAAAAATAATTTATGAAACTATTGTATCAATACTTGAAGAATTGGAGGAAGAATGGCATGAAACTTGATAAGGTTAAAATCGGATATGCAGTCACAGGGTCTTTTTGTACTTTTCAAAAAATGCTTGTTGCGGTAGAAAATCTTGTTGAAGCCGGCGCTGATATCTTTCCAATCATGAGTGAGATTTCATATACAACAGATACAAGGTTTGGTAAAAGTCAGTATTTTATTGAAAAACTGGAGGAATTATCAGGGCGAAGTGTGATAAAATCTGTAAAAGAAGCAGAACCGATTGGCCCTAAAAAGCTTTTAGATTTAATTATTGTAGCACCTTGTACCGGAAACACATTGGCTAAAATTGCAAACGGTATTACAGACTCATCTGTAACTATGGCTGTAAAAGCACATCTTAGAAACTCAAGACCTGTTGTGCTCGGAGTTTCCACAAATGATGCACTTGGGAATTCGGCAAAAAACATAGGCAGCCTATTGAATTACAAAAATATATATTTTGTACCATTTGAACAGGATGATTTTGAAACTAAACCGGCATCTATTGTATCAAACTTTGACTATGTTGTACCGGCTTGCTCGGCTGCACTTTCGGGCAAACAATTACAGCCAATATTATTAAGATAATGCGGTCATGTCTTTGGTATTATTGGCTGATTATATAAATTTAGGGGCTGTTTAATGAAACAGCCCCTTTGTGTTAATGATTTGGAAAATATTCTTTTTTCAGACAAGCTCTTACATATCCTTTTGACTTGTCTGTGGAATCAATATAGAATCCTCTGCCGTAATAAAATCTCACAAGTGGAGTTATTTTTGCTCCGGTATGAAGTGTGATTTCTTTTATGCCCTTATTCTTCATTATTTTATCAACAAGATTCATTATTGATTTGCCGATACCGTTGTTCTGGCTGGTTGTACGTACGGCAAATCTGCTAAGATAAGCAGTGTTGTCATCCAGAATTTCCAGGCGTACACAACCAACTGGTGTTTCGTCGGCAAGTGCAATTAGAACAATTTTTTTGTTAAGATCGTTTATAATGTCCTCCGGGGTTTCGTTGAGAGCAGGAGTATCCGGAATGCCTGCGAGTTTTATGTATGATTGAAATGCTTCTTTTGTTATATCAATAATAGCATCTACATCGTTTTCATTAGCTAGTCTTACTTGGAAAAGTGATTGAAAATTCATTTGTTTATATACTCCTTAACCCATTAGTGTGGCTAAAATTGCCTTTTGAGCGTGTAGTCTGTTTTCTGCTTCGTCAAATATTACGGATTGTGGTCCGTCGATAACTTCTACAGATACCTCATAGCCGCGATAAGCGGGGAGACAATGCATGAATATAGCATCTTTATTGGCATTTGACATTAGCTTGCTGTCAACACAATAACCATTGAAGTCTTTGATTCTTTGTTCTTTTTCTTTTTCCATACCCATGCTGACCCAAGTGTCTGTGTAGACAACATCAGCATTATAAATAGCTTCTACAGGGTCGTTGGTAATTATAAGGGATTTTGATAAAGCTTTAAAATCGTATTTTGCGTTCTCGATTACTTCAGGATTACATTCATACCCCTTAGGCGTAGCTATAGCGCAGTTCATTCCTGCTTTTGCAGCGCCGTACATAATAGAATGAGCCATGTTGTTTCCGTCGCCGATATAAGCTATTTTTAAATTCTCAAGTTTACCTTTGTGCTCGTATGTGGTAAGCAAATCTGCAAGCACTTGGCAAGGATGCAATAAGTCTGTTAAAGCATTGATTATAGGTATCTCGGCATATTCTGCCAAATCTAAAACATCCTGATGTGAATATGTACGAATCATTATTCCGTCGAGATATCTTTCCATTACCTTGGCTGTGTCATAAATTGTTTCGCCGCGGCCTAGCTGAATATCATTACTGGAAAGAAATAGAGGATATCCTCCGAGCTGCGTCATTCCCACTTCAAAAGAAATTCTTGTTCTTGTAGAAGATTTGGTAAAAATCATTCCAAGTGTTTTACCGCTTAAAAGATGATGGGGGATGCCTTTCTTTTGCTCGTCCTTTAATTTTATAGCAAGCTTTAATAAATCTTGAATTTCTTCTTTTGTCACATCATGTAAACTTATAAAATCTTTCATATGATTCAAATTCCTTTCAAAATATCATAAAAAATGTTTATAAAATGATTGATATCATCTTTTGTGATTATAAGTGGAGGGGCAAGTCTTATTGTGTTATAACAAAGACTGGTCAGTATTTTATTTTCAAATAGTTTTTTGTATACCTGTTTTGAAAATTCAGTGTTTAATTCTATTCCGATTAGAAGACCAAAACCTCTGATTTCCTGTATAATTTCCGGAAAATCATTCATAAGGGATGTAAGCTTATCTTTAAAATAATCTCCCATCATTTTTGAATTATCTATAAGATTTTCTTTTTCGTAAATATCGAATACGCAAAGACCTGCTGTTGTAGCAAGTGGGTTTCCACCAAAGGTAGTGCCATGGTCACCGGGGGTGAAAGCAGAAGCTACAAAATCTTTGGCTAAAACGGCACCAATTGGTATTCCGCCTCCAAGAGCTTTCGCACTAGTCATGATATCCGGCTCAATTCCAAACAGCTCGTATGCAAATAATTTTCCACATCTGCCCATTCCTGTTTGAACTTCGTCGAAAATCAATATGATTTCATTTTCATCACAAATTCTGCGTACTTCCTTAAGATATTCTTTATCCATGGGATGAACGCCGCTTTCTCCTTGGATAGGCTCAAGAATAATTGCTGCTGTTTCGTTTGTGATAGCTTTTTTTAGCTCCTCTATATTATTGGCAGGAACTTGTAAAAAGCCGGGAGTAAGGGGTCTGTATGGTTTTTGGTACTTTTCCTGGCCTGTAGCCGCTACAGTGGCTAGTGTTCTGCCGTGAAATGAATGGTCTAATGAAATGATTTGATATTTATTGATATTTTTGTTATAAAAATATTTCTTTGCAAGTTTAAATGCACCTTCGTTTGCTTCAGCTCCGGTATTTGCAAAAAAAACTTTATCCATACAAGTATTTTCAACAAGCTTCTTTGCAAGAAGTGTTTGCGATTCTATGTAATACAAGTTTGAAACATGGACAAGCTTTGAAATTTGTTGCTGCAATTTCTTTACATATTCCGGGTGGCAGTGCCCGATAGAATTAACAGCAATACCGCCTAAAAAGTCGTAATATTCTGTATTATCCGTAGAAATAAGCTTTATTCCTTTGCCTTCTTTGAAACAAACGGGCAAGCGTTCGCCAAAAGTGTTCATATACACTGATGCATCGGTGGTTTTTATGTTTTCCAGCATGTTATTTTATCCTTTACTTAAATATGTTTATAATTATACAAGAAAATTTATAAAAATACAAGAATTATTTGTTACAAATTTTAATTTTCATTGTCGTCTTTTGTGGTTAAAATCGACAAATTTCTATCTATTACTGATTTTCCGCGCCATGAAAAAGCGCGGCTTCTATATTTTTTTTGATATTGTCGATTTGATAAATATTCATTTTTTATGCATAAAATTAAATTTTCCTTAAATTCAGGGAGATGTGTTAAAGATACATCTTTATTCATAGGACAAACCCTCTGGCAAATGTCGCAGCCCCATACGGACTTGCCTTTTTTTATTAAATCTATTTCTTCGTTTGTAAGTTCTTCTTTTTTTTGAGTTATATAAGATATACATTTTGAGAAATCAAAATTATTTTTCGATAAAGCATTTGTAGGGCACGCAAAAACGCATTTATCACAATGAAGACACTGATCTGTTTTTGCTATGCTGGGCTTAATTTCCAGTGTGGTAATTATATAACCTATGAAAGCATAACTTCCGTATTTTTTGTTTATAAGAAAATGATTATCTCCAATAAAGCCAAGTCCCACGCGCTCTGCAAGTTTTCTTTCGTTTAAAGGTCCTGAATCGGAAAAAAACACGCTGTCATATCCGTCTTCTTTAAGCTTTTGGTTGATTTTACTGCTTATTTTGTTGAAAACCAAGTGATAGTCTTGACCTGTTGCATATAGCGATAGATTTTCAGGTTTCCCACCATGGTTATATGGCAAAAGGTATACTATTATACTTTTAGAGCCCGAAAGAATATCATCTATTGAGGTATACTTGGTTTTTTGAGAAAAAACAAGGTCCTCTTTTATGATAAGGTCATTTGCATCTTGGGTTTTTACAACTCCATATTCAGTAATGCCCATATCTTTGAAAATATCAAAATATTTCATAATTATCTGTAGTTTGGAATTGATGTATAAATCAGGTTTATTGATTTATCCTGCATATTATTCAAATCAAGTTCATTTGTTTCATATACTGCAGAGTTTTCAATTTTGTATGTCTTGGTATAGTTTGATGCAGTGGATATATTCTTTACCAGTATATATGAAACATTATCAATTACAACTATATCAAAATTAATGCTTCCGTTTGAAATATCAGCATCATACAATTTATAAAAATTACCATTGTCGGAACTGATTTCAAGTAACCAATATGCCTGATCGTCCCAATGGAATCTGCCATTTTCTTTAGAAGCAGAAGTGTATAAAGATACAGTGTCCATGGTTTCGTCTGAAATTATTGAACAATCTGTTGATGCAACAACGGTTAAGTTATCTGCTTCACTTGTGGTCGAAGGCGATATTTCGGTGTTTGTTACGTTCGTTGATGCAGGGGTTGGAGTGTTTTCTTGTGGGAATGCACATGATGTGATAAGAAATAAGGTGATGAGTGTTATAATTATTTTTTTCATATAAAAAACCCTTTCATTTAGTTTTTATAAATCTACGTAGCAACTGTCAAGAACTGAAATTTCGGCGCTTGCACAGGTTATCTCGATAAAATCTTTTATTGTTTTTTCTGTATCGGAAATTTTGCACAGAACTACAAATGTGACATTCTCATCATAAAACGTTTCTTCCAGTATGTAGTTGTTTTTTGATATATGATGTGTGATTTTGCCTTGGAGCGTATAGTCGCATTTGATATATAATCTGTTGCACAAGGTTCTTGTGATTATTTGAGACTCTAAAAGACCTTTTTGCGCGCTTTGGGTATATGCCCTGACTAATCCACCGGTTCCAAGGAGTGTCCCGCCGAAATAACGTGTAACAACAAC
>JAZUOB010000268.1:0-2059 GCA_045604425.1 Clostridia bacterium | reverse complement strand
GTATGAACATACACAAAACCCCTTGAGTTAAAAAACTCATGAATTGCATAAGCTATCAAAGACCTGATTCTGAAAACTGCAGAAAATGTGTTTGTTCTGGGTCTCAAATGAGCTATAGTTCTAAGATATTCAAAACTATGTCTTTTCTTTTGAAGAGGGTAATCAGGAGTTGACACACCTTCTACAACAATTTCATCTGCTTGGATTTCAAAAGGTTGTTTTGCTTCCGGTGTAAGAATTAAAGTACCCTTTACAGTCAAAGCTGCACCTACATTCAACTTTGCAAGTTCCTGATAGTTTGAAATTTTTGACTCTTCCATAACAATCTGAATGTTTTTGAAGAAAGTACCGTCATTCAATTCAATAAAACCAAAATTATTTGATGCTCTTATGGTTCTGACCCATCCTGAAATACACACTTCTTGCTGTGCAAAATCATCTGTTTGTCTGTATATGTTTTTGATGTAAGTTTTCATATTCAAATCCTCGCTTTATATAAGTTCAATATTGTGCTCTGTGCAGACTTTAATCATATCATCACTCCATACCGATGATTGAACTTCACCGATGTGGGCTTTATTGAGCATAAGCATGCAAAGTCTTGACTGACCTATTCCACCGCCAACTGTATACGGCAGTTCTTTATTCATAATAGCTTTATGAAAATCTAATTCAAATCTATCTGTAGCTCCTGCAAGTTCGCATTGGTTTTTAAGAACAGTTTCATCTACTCTAATTCCCATGCTTGATAGTTCTAAAGCAACATCCAATAATGGATAATATACCAAGATATCTCCATTTAATTCCCAATCATCATAATCGGGAGCTCTACCATCGTGCTTTTCTCCATTAGATAGCACTTTGCCGATTTTCATGATAAATACTGCTTTTTTTTCTTTTGTTATCTTGTATTCTCTTTCCTTTGAAGATAAGTCAGGATACATATCAAGAAGCTGCTGACTCGTGACGAAGAAAATATCGTCAGGCAGTTGGCATGAAAGTCCGGGATACTTATCATTCACCGCTTTTGATGTAACGCGTATGGAATGATAGACTTTTTTAACAGTATCTATAAGCACTTGTTCTGTACGTTCTTCATGTGCTATTACTTTTTCCCAATCCCACTGATCCACATACATAGAATGGATGTTATCAAGATCTTCCTCGTCGCGTCTGATTGCATTCATATCCGTATAAAGACCTTCTCCTACAGAAAACTTGAATCTTCCAAGAGTCATTCTTTTCCATTTTGCCAAAGATTGTACTATCTCCAAATCTTTTCCTCCGACAGATGGTGCATCAAAAGCAACGGGGCGTTCAATACCGTTGAGGTTATCATTAAGTCCGGTTTCAGGGCGAACAAACAGCGGTGCAGATACTCGTTGAAGATTTAAAGATGCTGCCAAATTTAGCTGAAATGTGTCTTTTACAAATTTTATTGCCGCTTGTGTAGTTCTAAGATCCAGCGGTGAATTGTACTGTTCTGGTAAAATCAGCATTAATCTTCCTCCTCGTCTGTGTATTTTATACTTTCTAATGTAGATCTAAAATTTGCTCTGATGGCTTCTATATATTCTTTTCTAAGAATTTCGCGTTCAGTTTTTTCTGTATCTGTAAGCTCTCTTTCTCTTGAAAGCTTAGTCAACTCGCTAATTCTTCTAATCTTATTCTTATCCAAAATTCAACCTCCGTATATACACACAAGGTGCACACTTAGTCCATTATTACATTATACTCTTTATTTCCTCTTTTTTCAAGTGATTTCCAAAAAAAATATAAATAAAACAAAAACAGTATTTACACTAATATTTATTTAGTTACTTTAACTATTTATATTGCAATAAATCAAAATTGGTGTTATAATAATATCAAATAATGCAAAGGATAAAAAAAATGTGTGAATATTGTATTTTCTATGTTTATGACGAAATAAACGATTACTATTATTGCAGTGTGAATCTGGATGAAGATGAAGTCTATAGATTTATGACAGGCAATACTAACAACTGTCCTTATTTCAGGGACAACGACGACTATAAAATTGTAAGAAAACAAAATT
>JAZUOB010000267.1:0-2868 GCA_045604425.1 Clostridia bacterium | reverse complement strand
CTTCACGCTTTCCGCCCACAACATCAATTTCATCTATAAAAATAATACATGGTTTATTCTTTTTTGCCTGTACAAATAAGTCTCTTACTCTGGAAGCACCAACACCCACATAAAGCTCTACAAAATCCGAGCCACTTATGGAGAAAAACGGTACTCCCGCCTCACCTGCTACTGCTTTTGCAAGCAGAGTTTTACCTGTTCCCGGAGGGCCTACAAGCAAAATACCTTTAGGAATTCTTGCACCAAGTGCAATAAATTTTTGAGGGTTTTTGAGGAAATCTACAAGCTCTTCAAGCTCTGCCTTTTCTTCCTTTGCACCTGCCACATCCTCAAACTTGACTTTGTCTTTTTCGGATATATTTTCAATCTTTGACGGACTTTTTGTAAAGCCTCCGCCTTTTACCCCGCCTCTTGCTGATATCATCATTGATATAAACAAAACAATCAAAACAAGAGTGGATATGATGTTTATTATATTATATACGGATACCTTCTTTGCAGCTGCTTCTTGCACCAAAGTGCCAGCTAGCATTTGCTGTTGTATTTTTTCTCCGCAATCTTTTTGCAAAGCTTCATACGAAGGTATATTAACAACAATGGGTATATCCTTTTCAGCACTGCGCAGAAAACATGTGACTTTATTATCTTCTATTACCATTGCTGAAATGTTTTCTTTGTTGATTTGGCTGACAAATTCTGAATATGTCATTTTGGCGCTGGGAGTACGAAGTACAAAGCTTATAATCATAACAAGCAAAAGTATTCCTATCCATTTACCCATACCTTTGAAATTTTTTTGCAAAAAATCAGCCTCCTATATTTGTTCTGTTTCTATTCTTGCTCTTCCTTTGCCCCCAAAAAAACGTCTGTCATTTCTCATGCCGACTACTGAGGCAATTTCTCCGTTTATAACGAGCAGTGGAACTGTGTGGCGATTATACCGGGAAATCTTTTTGCTTTGAAAAAAATCTTTTATTTTCTTCCTCCCTGTCATACCTACCGGATAAAAAACATCACCGTCTTTAGAGCTTCGTATTATAACATCATCGGTGTCTTTCAAAGAAAGGTTGCCACCACTGTTATATAGGGTGACTCTTATCCCTGCCTCCACAATGTCTACAGGCCTATCTAATTCCAATCTGTATTCAAAACTCTTGATTTGACTTTCGTCCATAACAGAGAATACACCGTATTCAATTCCGACTTTTATACCTTTCGAAAGGTAAATTGTTTTGCCTGTTTCACCTTTTTCGCAAAGCTCAATTGCCGATTCCACATCACCAAACGTGATATCCAACTCTGTGCCCCGGCACTTTGCAATATACATATAGATGATTCGTCGCTTCAGGGCGGTATGATAAAGGCTTAGCTTATTTATATCAATTCCGTTTTGTGTCAAACAGTTTTTAAGCCCCAGTCTTGCCTCAGCGTGCATATAGTCATCTTCGCCAGAGAAAATGATACTTTGGCGAATCAGGCTTTCGTCCAGTGACGGATTAAACTCTCTTAAATTTGGAAGAAGTACGTGCCTGATTTTGTTTCTTGTATATTCTGTGTCATAATTAGTTTCATCAGTGCAGTATGAAACCGAGTTTTCTCTGCAATAATCAAGAATTTCGCGTTTGCTTATATTTAACAGTGGTCTTATTATATTACCATTTTTAAAGTCTATACCCATAAATCCACGAAGGCCGCAACCCCTGAGTATATTCATTAAAATAGTCTCTATTTTGTCGTCTTTATGGTGAGCTGTAGCAACCAGGGTATAGCCATAATCTTTGATTATTTCGTCAAAATAATCATATCTGACTTTTCTCCCTGCTGCTTCTACAGATATTTTTTGTTTTTTGCTTATTGATACTACATCAAAGCTCTTTGCATAGAATTTTATATCAAGCCCATTACAAAGGGATTCACAAAAATTCATATCATCAAGGGATGCTTTTCCTCTTATGCCATGCTCTACATGGCAGGCTGCTACTTCAAAGCCAATAGTTTTTGAAGCATCTAAAAGTGCCAAGAGCAAAAATACGGAATCTGCACCGCCGGACAGTGCCACAAGCACTCTGTCATCATGAGAAATCAAATTCTCACTGGTTATTGTCTTGATTATTTTTTGAATTGTTTTGTTCGTTTTCATCATACACAATGGGTACAAACTTTGTATACTTTCCTTGCCATCCAAGCTTAAATGTACCTGTTTCGCCATTTCTGTGTTTAGCAATTATACACTCAGCAATACCTCTGTCCTGACTTTCTTTATTATAATAGTCATCTCTGTAAAGAAACATTACCATATCAGCATCCTGCTCGATAGCACCGGATTCTCTAAGGTCCGACAACATAGGACGTTTGTCACTTCGGCTTTCAACATTTCTGGAAAGCTGCGAAAGTGCAATAATCGGCACATCAATTTCTTTTGACAATATCTTGAGTGATCTTGAAATCTCCGAAATCTCCTGCTGTCTGTTTTCTGTACGTTTTGAAGACTGCATAAGCTGAAGATAGTCGATAAGCACGAGTCCGAGATTCTTGACACGGCGGAGCTTTGCCTTCATACCGGTAACGGAAATACCGGTGGTATCGTCAATGTATATCTCACACTCGGACAGCTCGGCAGAAGCATAAGCAAGCTTCTCCCAATCCTCGTCGGTGAGATTGCCTGATCTGAGAGCATAGCTGTCTATCATTGCCTCACTTGAGAGCATACGGGATACCAGCTGCTGAGCCGACATCTCAAGAGAGAAAACACAAACCGCACGCTTAGTCTGCTTTGCCACGTTAGCGGCAATATTCATAGTAAATGAGGTCTTACCCATACCGGGACGTGCACCGACCAGTATCAGGTCACCCTTGCCCATACCCACC
>JAZUOB010000266.1:0-1695 GCA_045604425.1 Clostridia bacterium | reverse complement strand
CTTCTATCAAAATCGTAGGGGATATTACATTAGATCGTACCATTTATATTACACATGATACTTTGATATTTACAGAAGAAGCATATACTATCACAAGAGATGCAGACTTTACCGAAGATATCTTTGTTGTAGGTGAAGCAGAGGACGGCACAATCTGTGACACCGGTTTAATATTCACACTGGGAACAGAAGAAGATAGAGAAAATATGCTTGTTATCGACGGTAATAAAGATAGCATGAACCAAGAAGTTTCAGGAACGGCTATTTTTGTGTGCGGCAATGCAACAGTAAATCTTTATAAAGATGTTACTATCAAAAACTGTGAAAAGACAGCCAATAAAAGAACAATGGAAGAGAAATACGCACTTCCATATACAAATCGTATAGGCGGTGCGGCATTGATTCTGGCGTCCGGCACACTGAACGTCTATGGTGCAAAGTTCTTGGACAACGCTGTAGCTGATGAAAGCGGCACAGAAGAGGACCAGATGATAAGTACACAAGGTGGAGCTGTATACAGCTATGGTGAGCTTCACATATCCGGCGGCGAATTTAGAAATAACCATGCTG
This sequence comes from Clostridia bacterium, assembly GCA_045604425.1. GTDB lineage: Bacteria > Bacillota > Clostridia > UBA1381 > UBA1381 > RGIG9115. The sequence goes on along the minus strand of JAZUOB010000266.1, from coordinate 1,125 downwards.
CACGAGGGGGAGCTGTATACAATTACAAGCAGGCTTTTGTGAGTGATGCAAGCTTTACACAAAACAGTGCATCATATCGAGGCGGAGCTGTGTACATGGCGGCTACAAAAGATACCGGCATGTATATCGGAAATGATGAAAGCACAGTTTTGTTCGACTCAAATACAGCAAATAACCGAGGCGGTGCTATATACGGTCAGGGCGTTTTAAACATAAACAACACAACCTTTACAAACAATGCAGCAGAAACCTCTCATGGCGGAGCAATAGTAGCAACAGGTAAGCTGACTGATGAAAAAACACTTGTTGTCACAAATTCTGTTTTTGAATCAAATACAGCATATATGAATGCCGGTGCACTTTATCTGGCAGCAGGTGCGGATTCTGCTATTGACAATACTGAGTTTTCACAAAATCATGCACTTGCCACAGAAAACCAATCCGGTGTAAGATACGGCGGCGGTGCTTTGTATAATACAGGAAGCACACTTTTGCTTGATACAGTCACATTCACCGCAAATGAATCAGACTACAATGGCGGCGCTATAGCTATGTACTCATCTGCATCAACAACACTTACAAATGTGGAAATCATAGAAAATATAGCAGGAAATGATGGCGGTGCTATTTATACTAATTCATCTGAAATTACAATACAAGGCGGCGTATTATCACAAAATCAAGCCGGAGCTATAGGCGGAGGAATATATTCTACCGGCTCAGTGCTCACTGCAGACGGTACAGAGTTTTCAAATAACAGCTCGGCATTGTCGGCAGGTGCTGTAGGGTTGTACGCAGAAAGCAGCTGTCAGGTTGATAATACATATTTTAAAAACAATACTTCAGGCGCACTTGGCGGGGCGGTAGTTTTAAGTGCCTCTTCAGGAAAAATGAATAATGTTTTCTTTGAAGAAAATGAATCCGCAGATAACGGTGGTGCACTGTATCTGACAGGCTCATCACTGGAAGTGGACGGCGCAGAATTTACAAATAATACAGCTCTTGGCAACGGCGGTGCAATCAGTATGCACAGAGTCACAGCTACACAGGTTGCATCTGACATGAAAATGAACAATATTACAGCGCAGGGAAATACCTCGAAAAAAGCAGGCGGATTTTTGTACA
>JAZUOB010000265.1:0-3195 GCA_045604425.1 Clostridia bacterium | reverse complement strand
CACACCTATCATAGGTTTGCCGGAAGCACCAATTGATGATAATACCTCGTTTGTGACCTTGATGTGCTTGTCAAATGCCGGATTTGAACAGTCAATTACCTGAAGCAAAACATCAGCTACTGATGCTTCTTCCAAGGTTGATTTAAAAGCTTCTACAAGGTGGTGGGGAAGCTTTCTTATAAATCCAACGGTATCAACAAGAAGTATCTGCCTGTTGTCAGGAAGAGTTATAGCTCGTGATGTAGTATCCAGTGTGGCAAAAAGTTTATTTTCAGCAAACACGTCTGCGTCAGTCAAACGATTGAGCAAAGTAGATTTACCGGCATTGGTGTATCCTACTAGAGCAGCGATAATAACGCCGTCTTTTTTTCGTCTTGTTCTGATTAGTTCTCTGTGCTTTTTGATCTCACTGATTTCTTCTTCAAGAGCGCGAATTCTACGGCTTATATGACGTCTGTCGGTTTCAAGTCTTGTTTCACCAGGGCCTCTTGTGCCTATTCCGGCGCCCGTTCTGCTCATAGAAACTCCAAGTCCTCTTAGCCTTGGAAGTGTATATTTTAACTGTGCAAGTTCTACCTGAAGCTTGCCTTCACCGCTTTTTGCACGCATAGCAAAAATGTCAAGTATAAGCATGGAGCGGTCCAGAATCTTTATACCTGTATAATCAGAAATGTTTTTTAGTTGAATAGGAGAGAGCTCATTGTCAAACACAATCATGTCTGCATCCATTGATATTGCAAGCTCTTTTAGCTCTTCAAGTTTTCCGCTACCGAGATATGTGGCAGTTTCTATATCAGGTTTATTTTGTATCAATACTCCGATAACTTCTCCTCCGGCAGTTTTTACAAGTTCTTCAAGTTCAGTTATAGATTCCTCGTTAGTGTCTGACAATTTGTCTTTTGAACCCGTGTGAATACCGGTTAGGATTACTTTTTCTTTGATGTTCTGATTCTCCATATATCTCACCTCCGAAACAAATATATTATAGCAGAAAATCATTTTATAGTATACATAAAAACAAAAAATATTATATAAATTTAATAAAAACATAATATAAAATCACAAACAAAAAGAATTATCGCTCATATAGTTGATTTATTTGTATTCATATGTTAAAATATAGTAAGTTAAAGAAGGTGATATATGTGATGAATGAAAGTTTTTGTGAAAATCCTGTTTTGATGCTTGAAGCAGTGGCTGACAGCTGTGTAAAGGCACGTGAATTAGATGCGGATGTCTTCAAATCTATAGTGCTGAATGCGTCTAATATTAAATATGCTTCAAAAGATGCAGTAAGAGCAAATCTTGATAAAATTATAATGTCAGATAAGCCGTCTGTGGGATTAAATTCTTTATACAAAACCGGTATTTTAAAATTTATATTACCTCAACTTGATAGGTGCTTTTATGAGCCTCAAAGAAACAGATATCACATATATAATGTTGGCGAACATATACTCAAGGCAGTGGATGCTGCGCCCTCAATACTAGTTGTGCGCTGGGCTGCTTTGTTTCATGATATAGGCAAGCCGGAGTGTTCATCTTGCGACTCCTCGGGGATAATACATTTTTATGGGCATCATATCGAGAGCGTGCGAATTGCCAATGATATTTGCCATAGATTTGGTTTTGACATGGAGCTTACAAAAGAGATATGCACATTAGTAGAATACCACGATGTTCATTTTGAACACAGTGTCAAAGGTGTCAAGCGAGCATTGTCAAGGCTGGGTGAGAATTTGTTTTCTAAACTGTTGATGTTGCAAGAAGCCGATGCAAAAGCGAAATCGCCAAAGTATTTTGAAGAGAAAAAATCTGGAATTCAAAATCTTAGCAAGATTTATGCCGATGTGATACAGTCCGGGGAACCTTATAGATATACGGATCTTGCTATTGGCAAGAGAGATCTTATAAAAATGAAATATCGTGCCGAACGGCAGATGCGAGATGTACTTAGAATGCTGTTTGATGAGGTTGTTGACAACCCCAGATTAAATAATCGTGATTATCTTTTAAAACGTGCACAATATTATAAAAATAAAAGTTGACATGCCGTGCTGTTTATTATATAATTAATATAAAGTTTCTAACATCAAAGAATGCCTGAGATGAAAGATGCAAGGTTATATTATGTATTTTTGCGTCTGTTTTTGGCAGACGCTTGTTTTTTTAGGAGTTGATAATAATGTATAATGTTAAATCATTAAAAGCAGAAGAATTTATTGACCATAATGAAATTATGGACACTTTGAAGTATGCAGAAGAAAATAAAGAAAACTTTGGGCTTATTGATCAATTGATTGAGAAAGCTACAGAGAGGAAAGGTCTTACTCACAGAGAAGCATCTGTACTCTTGGCTTGTGAAGATAAAAGCAGAATCGAAAAAATCTACAAGCTTGCAGAAGACATCAAAAATGAGTTTTATGGCAACAGAATAGTTATTTTTGCACCTTTATATTTGTCAAATTATTGTGTAAACGGATGCGTATATTGTCCGTATCATTTGAAAAACAAAGAAATTCCCAGAAAAAAATTGACACAAGAAGAAGTAAAGAGAGAAGTTATAGCACTTCAGGATATGGGGCATAAGAGACTGGCTATTGAAGCCGGAGAAGACCCTGTCAACAATCCTATTGAGTATATTCTTGAGTGCATAAATACTATTTACTCTATAAAACACAAAAATGGTGCTATAAGGCGTGTAAATGTGAATATAGCAGCAACTACTGTTGAAAATTACAGAAAGCTTAAGGAGGCGGGTATAGGTACATATATTCTGTTTCAGGAGACGTATCACAAAGAAAGCTATGAAAAGCTTCATCCAACAGGTCCTAAACATCACTATGCCTATCATACCGAAGCTATGGACAGAGCTATGGAAGGTGGTATAGATGATGTAGGACTTGGTGTTTTGTTCGGACTTGAATTATACAAGTACGAGTTTGCAGGACTTTTGATGCATGCAGAACATCTTGAAGCTGTACATGGCGTTGGTCCTCACACGATCAGTGTCCCAAGAATAAAAAAAGCCAGCGATATTGACCCATCAGTATTTGACAACGGCATTAGCGATGATATTTTTGAAAAGCTTTGTGCTCTTATAAGAATATCTGTTCCATATACAGGAATGATTATTTCTACAAGAGAAAGCCAGACTGTGAGAGAGAAAGTTTTAAAACTTGGTGTATCTCAAAT
>JAZUOB010000264.1:0-3030 GCA_045604425.1 Clostridia bacterium | reverse complement strand
ATGGCTGATGCTTATTGCTATGCAGCCGGAGCCTGTGCCGATATCCAGAATATCTGCTTGTTTGTCTTTTGCATATTCTATAACCGACTCTGCAAGAATTTCTGTATCCTGGCGCGGAATCAATACCCCGGGCAGCACCTTGAATTCAAGGGACATAAACTCTGTTTTTCCTACTACATACTGAAGAGGCTCGCCTGCTTTTATTCTGTTTGCTTTGTCTAAAAGTTCGTTTGAAAGCTCTTTTGATACCTGCATGTCTTTTAAAAGCGCATACTCCGTAACAGAAATCCCAAGAGTGCCGGTCAAAAGAAGCTGACAATCTCTTTCACCGATAATTGCCCTGATTTCTTTTTTTATATCACCTATTACCATTTGTCGTCGTTTTTATCCTCCGGTATAACACTTTTGATAGATTCTATTGCTACTTGGATTTGAGAATCATCCGGCTCTCTGGTTGTAAGCTTTTGAAGTAGAAGCCCCGGTTTTTGAAGTATCATGACGCATTTATTTTTGCTTCTTCCGGCAAATTTTATTATTTCATAAGAAATACCTGCCACAACCGGAAGCAGTGCTAATCTCATAAGTAATTTGATTATTATGTTTTTTTCAGGAAGTAGAGAAAACAGTATAATGCTCACTATCATTACAAATAGCAGAAAACTTGTTCCGCATCTTGGATGAAGTCTTGAGTGTTTTTTTACATTTTCAACTGTAAGCTCTTCTCCTGCTTCATAGCAGGCAATAGATTTGTGCTCTGCACCGTGGTATTCAAATACTCTTTTTATATCCTTCATTTGTGATACCAGGGCAAGATATGAAATAAAGATAATCATTCGCACTAACCCTTCACAAACACTGGAAAATGCCTTTATGTTGGCAACAGGGATTTTTTGTATCAAATCAGTAATCAGTGTGGGAAGCAGAATAAAAAGCCCCACACTCATAAATACAGATATAATCAGTGAAAAATATATGACTACATCCTTGATTTTATCTCCCAGCTTATCTTCAAGCCATGTTTCAAATTTGCTTTGAGTAGGCTCATCATCCTCAAGGTCTACAAATTCTGCAGAATACATCAAAGCCTTTATACCTATAATCATGCTTTCAAAAAAGTTTACACAGCCTCGGATTATGGGAAGTTTTGCAAAGAAGCTTTTCTTTTTAGTTCCAATTTCATCAATTTTTTGTACAATTTCTCCGTCAGGCTTTCTCACTGCCACAGCAGTTTTGTGAGGCCCGCGCATCATTACGCCTTCCATGACAGCTTGTCCGCCGATAGAGGTTATGTGTTTTGTGTCTGACATATCAAATTTTGTCCTTTCAACGAGATTTTTTAAGTCGTGGTGAAATTTGTTTTACATAATAGCTGATTGTATATGTCAAGAGTAAATCATAAAGTATAAGTACAATCATACATATAATCATGTTGTATAAATATATCCCAAGCTTGACTGCAATAAATTTTGAAATCAAGGATATAACAAGAAAATATATTCCCTTTAAAGCCCATTCAAAAACCAAGTTGTTTTTCTTTTCAATCATAGCTTTCAGCCAGGGGTAGTAGCAAAAACAAAAACAATAGAATATTATTATCATGCCTGAAAGCCCTGCCTTTGGCACAATAAAAGCTGCAATCAAAGCAGAAGCAATGCCTGACAAAAGGGAGGTATTTTTAGATGAACATTCAATAGCCAGTATGCAAGGGACAAAAGATGCAATAAACCCAAGTGCAAGCTTGCCTGACGGTACATAGCCGCAAAGTAATAAAAACAGTACAGATACTGCACATCCCATTGCTCCCAGGGTCAAATCATTTGTTTTAAGCATAGATAATCACCTCTTAGCAACAAGAAATCAAATCTCCGCCCATACACTCACAGCAGCAGTCTGCACATATAAGATTAGTACAACAGTTGCATGGGTCCATACCGTAACCTGACATATTTCCAAATTGTCTGTAAGAAGTATTTCTGTTTTGAATATTATTAAGAGTTGCCTGGTACTCTTGGTTTGAAGGGTCCATTTGCACCGCTGTAGTTATATTTCTTATTCCTGCATCATACATGCCCATGTTCAGATTGCATAGGCCCGTCAGATAGTACCACTCGGCATTATGAGGCAAAGAGTTTAGCATATTCATAGCCGCAGGAATTTGCCTCATCCTTATGAGCATACGCACATTTTGAAATGAGGGAGTGCTTCCCGGATTGTAGCTTTCGTAACCGTTTGACCCGCCAGTGTTTTGATAATTATTTTTTTTGTTTGTGAGCATATCGTATGCTTTGTTTATTTCCTTCAGCTTTTCGGCAGCAAGGTCCGCAAGTGGATTATTTACATACTTGTCAGGGTGATATTTTTTCACCAGTTCTTTGTATGCTTTTTTTATTGTTTCTTCGCTGGCGCCTTCGCTTACGCCCAATACTTCATATGGATTCAAATTTTTGCACATCCTTTGATTTGTTGTTCATGCTGAGTATACTGTCTTGTCTTGACCGAATTCCCAGATACAGTATGTTATTAAGTATTTCCTGATTTTTGTATATTTTTAAAAGATTATAAGCAGAAACTGCATTGTCAAGAGTGTATGTCAAAGATATATCCAGACTTTTGGCAAGCTGCTTTTTATAACTTATTATATCTTCGCATTTATGGGGAGAAAGAGGGTTGTATTTGTTTTTTTTGTAGTCTGACTCCAAATCCTCAAATGCGTCTATAATGTATATCCACCTGCCAATGTTATATCCAAGCCACCTGCAAGCTCTTTTGTTTTCTTCTGTAAAATCAGGCGAGAATAAATCCTCTGTGATTTTGCCAAAGCAATCAGCTGCAAGGTCAATATCCCGAACATCCTGACTTTCTATTTGAGAAAGGTTTTTAAGATGTGAGTTTATTTTATCTGCAAGGTCAGGATATTTGCTTTTAGACTTTTTATATGAGCGTCTGTATATCATAATACCCAATAAAGCTTTCAGGGAATGGTCATCATGCCAGTCATCAAGTAATTTTGAATAATAAAGAAGACCGGAT
>JAZUOB010000263.1:0-2885 GCA_045604425.1 Clostridia bacterium | reverse complement strand
CAGCACAATCACACTTAATGTTCCTGAAGCTCTTTATGATGCTACACTTTCAATCGACAAGGGTGCTGAGATTGCAAACGTTTCAAAAAGCGGTACAACATGGACAGTAACTCTTGACAAAATGACATACGGTGTAGAGTACACATTAAAGCTTGACACTGCTCTCAATCAGGATCCTACATGGAAGTTTACTACAGCTCTTGATGAAAGCAACATTTTGAAGAACTACGACCCAAGCTTTGAATCACTTACTTCTACATCAAACAGCGCAACTTGGAATTTCAGTGGCGGTACATCTGTAAATACTGTTGATACAACCAAGGCGCATTCAGGCGTTCAGTCTGTCAAAGTTACAGGCAGACCTCAGGTCTATAGCGGACCTCAGGCTATGAATGTTCCACTTGTAAACGGAAACAGATATACAGCTTCAGCTTGGGTATACACCGAAGCTGAAGGTGAGAAGGCGACTGTTCGTTTTGAAGGTGCTGACGGTGGAGCTGGGGCTTATACAGAGTTAGTTCCGGGCAAATGGAATTTGATAACAAGAACTATAAATGTATCAAATGATACTGCTAAGGTTTATGTAGCTACTGAGGGCAAGAGTGACATTTGGGTAGATGATTTTGCTGTATGCGAATATGTACCATATGAAACTGCTTTCTCAAAGTCAGGTAGTGTTGTGACATGTGAATTCGTGAATAACGAAAATTCTAACAACCTTATCCTTGCAGTTGCAACATATACATCAACAGGTGCTCTTGAATATGTTGATTATGAGATTTCAACAGCAACAACAGGTACACTTACAGTTGAAGTTCCTGACGGAACAACAGATGCAAAAGTATTCCTTTGGGATATAAAGACATTAAAGCGTATGCGGAACGGACTTTCACTTGCTGAAATTCAATAATTCAAACTATTTGAAAAGCCTGCTTCGGCAGGCTTTTCCTTTTTTTATGCAAATATGCAATTTTTTTGGGCCTTTTGGCACAATTGCATATTTGACGGCAGATTATATGATTGACCCTTTGTGCAGTATACTATATAATTTAATATGTAATATTAACATTATATTAAGCTTGTTACCAATATGTTTCTTTTGGGTTGCTTATTATAATTTATAACACCATAAATTGCAGTTCGACTGCAAGGAAAGGAACAAAATATGAAAAAGACAATTCTAAAACTGACATCTTTTGTTGCAGCTTTAGCAATGACAGCCTCATATTTGCCAATGGCTGTGAGTGCAAGTGCAACTAAGGGTGAAAATCTTATCGCTGGTAATGACCCAGGTTTTGAAGGCAGAACTGTCAGCAGTACAAGCCTTACAAATCCTGCATGGAATGACAGCAAATGGATTTCACGTGGAACTGCCGTGGTTGATGATGCTCGTGCTCATACCGGTACTAACTCCATAAAAATTAGCGGTAAGGCTACAGGCCCTCGTGCTGTTGTCACCGGTCTTACTCCGGGAAATCAATATTGGATTTCAGGTTGGGTCTATACAACTGAGGGCGGAAAGCATATGCGTATGGCTCTTCAAGGTAGTGGCGGTACAGGCTATACTACCGACAGATATATTACAAAAAATGGCTGGACTCAGCTTTCCGGTATTGTTACTGCTCCTGCAGCCGGCGATGCTGCTGTAAATGGTACAACAGGGATTTCAAACGGTTGGGCACTTTTTGTAAATGTAGAAAATGGTTCAATCGGTGATTTTTGGGTAGATGATTTTGAAATTTGTGAAGTTACATCCGACCCTACAACATCTGCTGAAACAGACGGCAATGTTATCACTTCAAACGCAGGCTTTGAGTCAGGTAATATGACAGGCTGGCGTTCGGATGAAAATGCACCTAAAACATATACCATAAATTCTTCTGTTGATGCAAATAGCGGAAACTATGCAGCATTGACAACAAGACGTACAGCAAACCATGCGACTCCTCAGATATTCTTTACAGCTCCAACACTTGAAGCTGATACATACTATTATGCAAGCGCAATGGTACGTCAAGGCTCAGCTTCTGCTAATGAAGTTAAGGCTGTTATGACACTTCAAAAAACTGTAGGTACTACATCGAATAGTGTCCCCGGCAATTATAAAGCAATCAACGAAACATCTTATACAAAGATTGAATCAGTTATCAAGAATGTTGATGCCACTGAAGCAAAGTTGTATGTTGCTACAAATGAATCTTCTACAACAGAAGGTCAGCTTGTAGACCTTTGGACAGACGATTATGTACTTAGTCCTATTACTTCATCTGTTGTAAACGGTGCTACAGGCATCACACCAAATACAGATATTACTTTCTCAGTACCTTCCGATATCATTGTTGACGATACAACTTTTACAATCAACAACGGTGCAGAAGTTGACAATGTGTCAGTATCAGGAACTAATTATACAGTTAGCTTTAAAGATATGCTCTACGACACAGAGTATACTATCACACTCGATACTGATTTGAATATTGACCCTGTATGGACATTCAAGACAGCGTCAAAGAACATACTCGCAGAGCATGACCCCGGATTTGAGACAAGAACTGCAGATGACCAGCTTGAAACTACCGGTTTTGGCGACCAAAAGTGGATTTCAAGAGGAACAGCTGTAGTAGACGGCTCAGTTGCTCATACGGGCAACAACTCTGTAAAGATTACTGGTATGTCAGGTCCAAGAGTAGTTGTTGCAAATTCTATAATCGATGAAGGCAGTCGATACTATGCGTCAGTTTGGGTATATACCGAGACGGATAATGTTCAGTTGAATATTGGCTTTGGCGGAGCTGGTGGCTGGAGCAGTGCGAACACATTGACCAGCGGCGAATGGACGAAGGTTGAGGGCTTCTTCACAGCAGGTGCCGGCGGGGATGCTGCAG
>JAZUOB010000262.1:0-2728 GCA_045604425.1 Clostridia bacterium | reverse complement strand
ACAGAAGTTGAAACGCCTGTACTTATCAAATCTACTCCTGAAGGTGCCAGAGACTATCTTGTGCCTTCAAGAATTCATAACGGCAAGTTTTATGCACTTCCGCAATCGCCTCAGATGTACAAGCAGCTTTTGATGATATCCGGTTTTGACAGATATATTCAACTTGCAAGATGTTTTAGAGATGAAGATTTGAGAGCAGACCGTCAGCCTGAATTCACACAGATAGATATGGAAATGTCTTTCGTTGACGTTGAAGATATTCTCGAGATTGGAGAAGGCTTTGTGAAGAGACTTTTCAAAGACGTGCTGAATGTTGATATTCCCATTCCGCTTCCAAGAATGACATACAAAGAAGCTATGGAAAGATTTGGTTCAGACAAGCCTGATACCAGATTTGGCATGGAAATAACAGACCTTTCTGAAATAGTTAAGGATTGTGGTTTTGGCGTATTCACTGGTGCTCTTGAATGTGGCGGCTCTGTTCGGTGCATTACTGCAAAAGCAGCTGCTGATAAGCTCACCCGAAAAGAAATTGACAAACTCACAGAATATGTAAAAGGTATCGGAGCAAAAGGCCTTGCATACATTCGTTGGGTTGATGATGCACCTGCGTGTTCTTTTGCTAAGTTCATGACCGAAGATGAACTCAGTAGTATAATTGAAGCTTCTGGTGCTGAAAAGGGAGATGTAGTGTTCATCGTTGCTGATAAAAAAGCACTTTCAATCCTAGGCTCACTTAGACTTACTGTTGCTAAAAAGCTTGATATTATCGGTGAGGGTTATAATTTTTTATGGATTACGGAATTCCCGTTCTTTGAGTATGATGACGAATCTCAAAGCTGGGTAGCTATGCATCATCCGTTCACTATGCCGATGGACGAATGTATTGAATATCTTGATACTGATCCGGGCAAGGTTACAGCAAAGGCATATGACCTTGTTCTCAATGGTGTAGAACTTTCATCAGGTTCTATAAGAATTACAAATTCTGAACTTCAGCAGAAGATGTTTGAATCTCTGGGTATGACAGCTGAAGAAATTGAAGCAAAATTTGGTTTCTTAGTTGATGCATATAAATATGGTGCGCCACCACATGGTGGTATGGGTATCGGCCTTGACAGATTGGCAATGATTATGTGCCAGAGTGATAGCCTTAGAGATGTATTGGCATTTCCTAAAGTACAAAACGCTTCTGAACTTATGAGTGATGCTCCGGGTCTTGTGGACGACTTGCAGCTTGACGAACTGGGTATCCAGATAAAAAAAGAAGAAAATAAATAAAATTTTCCGGAGGTATGTGTTATGTTAGATTGTGATCACAATAAAGACCAAAACCTCCGGATTTTTTGCAATTCGGTTTCAGAAAATGGGTACATGGGCAAGAAAATATATCACTTTTCTGAGGTAGAGTCTACAAATAATGAAGCAAAAAAAAATAGCCACCTTCAGAGTGGTACGGTTTTTATTGCTGATAGGCAGACAAAGGGAAAAGCACGTCTCGGCAGACAATGGATTTCTGACTGCGGTGGACTTTCGATGAGTGTTTTGCTCAAACCCGATATAACTCCAGAAAAGGCAGGTCTTCTTACATTAGTGTGTGGACTTGCCGCTTCAAGTGTTATAGACAGATGCATGATAAAGTGGCCAAATGATTTGGTGCTTGAAAACAAAAAGATTGGCGGAATTCTGTGTGAAATGTCCAAAGATGATGAGGGCAAAATGTATGTAGTCTTGGGTATAGGTATCAATTTGAATACAAAGAGTTTTCCTGCTGATATTGCAAATAAGGCGACTTCTGTATTTCTAAACACGGGTATGAACACTGATAAATCCGTGTTTGTTTCAAAACTTCTTGAGTCGTTAGAAAAATACTATCAAATCTTTTTGAATAAAGGTTTTGACGTGTTGCTTGATGAATACAAAGGTAAATGCGTTACGCTAAATAAAGAGGTAGTTGTTCATACAGAAAACGGAATAGAGGAAGCGTTTGCAACTGATATTCTTCCTACAGGTGAATTAGTTGTAAAATGTTTATCAGGTGTGAAAAATATAACTTCAGGTGAAGCTTCGGTAAGAGGAGTGTTTGGATACATTTAAAAGGGATTTTAAAAATGCACGGAGCGTTCAATTGCTTAAAAGATATTTTATTTATAAAAAAATCCGCAATTTTATGCGGATTTTTCGCTTTATATATGCAATTGAACTACAAACTCATCGAATCAGTATTTTGTAAATTTATTTCTTCCAAGTATATGGTGAGATTAGTGCAATCATAGGGAAAATTTCCAATCTGCCTACCAACATATCAAACATCAAAACAATCTTTGAAAAATCAGAGAACAAACCAAAGTTGGCTGTTGGACCTACAGCATCAAGACCGGGACCGATGTTGTTGATTGTTGCTGCCACAGCAGTGAAGTTTGTTGTGAAGTTTTGATTGTCAAAACTTATAACCAGCATGGAAATTGCAAAAATCACTGTAAATGAAATTGCATACACGTTCACTATTCTCACAGTTTCGTGTTCTAAAAGACGTCCGTCCATAGAAATCTTGTGTATAGACTTTGGATGTACAGCAAGTTTTAATTCTTTGGCAATCCCTTTTAGCATGATTATTATTCTTGATATTTTCATGCCGCCGCCGGTACTTCCGGCGCATGCCCCTGTAAACATAATAATGACAAGTATAGTTTTCGAAAATTCAGGCCATGCGTCGAAGTTTGTTGTG
>JAZUOB010000261.1:0-5585 GCA_045604425.1 Clostridia bacterium | reverse complement strand
TTTTGTTTGCCATAATATACTGATGTACATCATCTATTGTAATCATGTTTTCAATCAAATCATCTGGAATATCAATATCAAATTCAGTCTCCACTCCTATTATAAGCTCAACAACATCAAGAGAATCTGCTCCCAAATCGTCTGCAAACAACACGTCAGGTGTCAAAGAAGCTTTGTCTACTCCCAGCTGCTTTGAAATGATACTGATAAGTCTTTCGTATTCATTCATGTATATTGTTCCTCCCTGTAAGTCATACACAATATATTGTATCACAAACGACAAAAAAGGTCAATAAATTTTTGTCATTATTTAATCACAGATACTGCACTTTCGATTTTTGAAACCAAATCATTTTCTGCCCACTTCGCCGCCTCCAAGATACCATTAAAAAACTCAGCTTCTGTTGATGCACCATGGACCTTGATAACTGGTGCATTCACTCCAAGAAGTACAGCTCCGCCATGCTTCTTTTGGTCAAATTTTTCCATTGATTTTTGAAGCACTCTCTTAAAAATAAGTGATCCCAGGTTTTTAGAAAGAGCCGATTTTAGACATTCGCCTATCATTTTTGCACAGCCTTCTATGGATTTTAAAGAAATATTACCCACAAACCCGTCCGAAACTACCACATCAGCATCACCCATAGTTATATCTGTACCCTCAATGTTTCCTATAAAATTCAAGGTAGAAGCTTTGATTTTTGCAAAAGCTTCTTTTGTGATTATAGAGCCTTTTTCTTCTTCTGTACCATTTGAAAGCAGTGCTATTTTGGGATTTTTAACTCCAAAAATCTTTTGCATATATACACTGCCCATAAGAGCAAACGTATACAAATCATCACTCTTACAGTCGCTATTTGCTCCGGCATCAAGCAAAAGAACTCTACCGGATGCTTTTGGCAACACAGCGGCAAGAGCCGGACGTCTAACCCCATTTATTCTACCAATATTTAAAAGAGATGCCCCAAGAAGCGCACCGGTGCTTCCTGCTGACACAAAAGCATCAGCAAGTCCGCTTCTCACAAGCTTTGCACCTTGTACTATAGAAGACAAGGTTTTTGGTTTTACGGCATATGCAGGTTTTTCATTATTTGTAATTACAAGTGGGGCATGTACAACTTTTATTTTATTTTCGGGATACTTATATTCTTCCAAAGTTTTATGTATAACCCTTTCATCCCCCAGAAGTATAATTTCGAAATCGAAGGAATTTACAGCTTTAACCGCAGCCGCTACCGGAACTTTTGGAAAGTTGTCGCCGCCATATGCATCTATTGCAATTTTCATTTTATCTCCTCATTTCTTGCTTTGGATTTAAGTAAAACAAGCATAACTACGAACAAAAGCGGGAAAACGGATGCTGCAAACATGCCGCACCTCAAATTCCCCGAAAAAGCATCAGAAATCAACCCCAAAGCGCCCGGGCCTCCGGTGCAGCCAAAGTCTCCTGCCAGTGCCAGGTATGCAAACATACCTGTGCCGCCGCCTTTTATTACACCGGTAGAGATGCTGTATATTCCCGGCCACATAATACCAACAGTGCAGCCGCAAAGCACACAGGCCACAAGGGAAACAATACCCCAAGGGGCAGATGATGCCAGAATATAGCACACAAAACACATAATGCCGCTTATAATCATAAACCGAGTCAGTTCAAATTTATGGCTGAATTTTGCATAAAAAACTCTGGATGTGCCCATTAACACAGCAAACATACAAGTTCCCACCAAGTCGCCAAGAGTCTTGTCAATACCAAGGCTACCTTCTGCAAAAGTGGATATCCATTGGCTGATACCTTGCTCTGATGCACCGGAGCAGAACATCAGTACAATAAGCATCCAGAATACAGGAAGCTTTATCATATCCCGACCTCGCATCGTTCTGCCTTGTTCTGACAAAGAGCACATAGGCACTTTCAAAAAGAAAAACATAAGGATAAAAGGGATAACTGCCCATGCTGTTGACAGAATTCTCCAATTTGAAATTCCAAACAACACAAAAAACAAGCTGGACACAAGTACAACCCCTACATGACCCCAACAATAAAAAGAATGGAGCATGCTCATGCGTGCATCCTTATCATCTATGGGAAGTGCTTCTACTATAGGGCTTGCCACTGTTTCAATAAGTCCACTGCCTATAGCATAAACAAAAACCGATATAAGTACACCGCTAAATGCGTCAGGCATAATATTCGGAAGCACAGCAAGTCCTACCAGACCAAGCATAGAAAACAACTGACTGGCAAAAGCACTTTTTCTGTAGCCAAAATAGTCTACAAGCTTTGCACTGGCATAGTCAACAAACATTTGAATACCAAAATTAAGCATAATAAGAAATGATATTTTTTCAAGGGATATTCCAAACTCTGTGCCAAACCTTATAAACAACAGGGGCAAAAAGTTGTTCAGTATCCCCTGAACAAAGTATGACATACAGCATACTTTGACAGTTAGATAATAATTTTTCTTCATATGTATAACCTCTCGAAAAGGCTGTTGCACATATTTGCAACAGCCTTTTATTTAATCTTGATCATGTTTATGACACTTTTTACAACAAAAACCACAACCGTTTTCGTCTTTTTTTATTCCCATTCTGCTATTGTAGTCTTCTATAGCACTTTTGATTGCTTCTTCTGCCAGAACAGAACAGTGCACCTTTTCTGTGGGAAGTCCGTCAAGAGCTTCCATAACAGCTTTGTTTGTAAGTGCAAGCGCTTCTTCAACTGTTTTGCCTTTCACCATTTCTGTAGCCATAGAGCTTGTAGCTATGGCAGCACCGCATCCGAATGTCTTGAATTTTACATCCCGGATAACATTATCTTGTATATCCATATATATTTTCATTATATCGCCGCATTTTGCATTTCCAACTTCGCCAACTGCGTTTGCATTTTCAAGCTCGCCTACGTTTCTGGGATTTGCAAAATGGTCCATTACCTTTTCACTGTACATTATTGTTTTGCTCCTTTCTGACTTTTTCATACAAGGGAGACATATCCCTGAGTCTTTGAATTATTTTTGGAAGTACTTCCAACACATAATCAATCTCTTCTTCTGTGGTTTCACCGCTGACACTGAACCTGATAGAGCCGTGTGCTATTTCATGAGGAAGACCGATTGCAAGAAGTACATGGGACGGGTCAAGATCACCTGATGCACATGCGCTTCCGCTTGATGCTGCTATACCATACATATTCAACATCATAAGTATAGATTCACCCTCTATATATTTGAAAGAAAAATTCACATTACCGGGAGCTCTTTTATCAAGTGGTCCGTTTAGCTTTGTGTACTCAATGGAGCTTGTGATACCGTCAATAAGCTTCTTTTGGAGCTTTCTTGAGTGCACGGCATTTTTGTCCATATCTCTAACTGCTATTTCTAGTGCTTTTGAAAGTCCTACAATACCTGCTATATTTTCAGTGGCCGCTCTTTTGCCTCGCTCCTGACCGCCGCCATGGATAAGATTATCTATCTTCACACCGTTTCTGATATACAGTGCCCCAACACCCTTGGGTCCATGAAATTTATGGGCAGATATAGAAAGCAAATCAACTCCAAGTTCTTGTACATCAATGGGCAAATGTCCTGCCGCCTGAACAGCATCAGTATGGAAAAGTATTTTATGTTCTTTGGCAATTTCACTTATTTCACGTATAGGCTGAATTGTGCCTATTTCGTTGTTTACTGTCATAATGCTGATAAGAATTGTGTTCTCTCCGATAGCATTTCTGACACTTTCCGGAGATACAAAACCCTCTGCATCTACAGGAAGATAAGTAACTTCAAATCCATGATTTTCAAGCCAATGACAAGTATTAAGTACTGCATGGTGCTCAATCTGTGATGTGATTATATGATTGCCTTTGCCGCGATTTGCAAAAGCAATTCCTTTTATTGCCCAGTTATCCGCTTCACAGCCCGAGCCTGTAAAATAAATTTCATTGGTCTTTGCACCGAGATTTTTTGCAACGCTCTCACGAGCTTCAAAAAGCACTGACTGAGCTGTCATGCCGGTTTTATAAAACTTAGAAGATGCATTTCCAAAGTTCTCTGTAAAATGCGGCAACATAGCCTCTAAGACTTCTTCGCTGACCCTTGTGGTAGCATTGTTATCCAAATAAATATTACGCTCCATAACCCTCTCCGTTCTGCTGAAAAAAACAGCATTTATCTATAATAATTATTATGCCGCGGAGCATTTGAAATGCGGCATAAAAACACAATTTGCACACTTCATATTATACTTATTTTTCCGCTGAATGTCAATACTATTTTACAAACACAAAAATATTATTGGGTTTTTCAAAAAAATATATACAATCAGTTTTTTTTGTTGTATAATATACTTAGTAATTTTGTAAAAGGATATTATTAGAATGAAAGTTTCAGGTATTATTGCAGAGTACAATCCCTTTCACAACGGGCATAAGTGGCAGATAGATCTTTTAAAAGAAAAATATGATACAGTTGTGGCAGTAATGTCCGGCTCCTTTGTTCAAAGAGGAGATGTGGCCATAACAAGCAAGTGGTCAAGGGCAAAGTCTGCACTTTTAAGCGGGTGCGACTTAGTGCTTGAGCTTCCATGTGTATACAGCATGAGCACTGCTGACAGGTTTGCATTTGGAGGTGTAAGTCTTCTTAATAGTCTTGGTTGTATTGATGCTATAAGCTTCGGCTCTGAGTCCGGAGATATACATGCGCTGAAAGATGCTGCAAACCACATTATAAACGAAACCGAAAAACAGTCAATGACAATACAGACTTTGTTAGACAGAGGATATTCATACGCCACAGCCAGACAAACCGCCTTTTCTGACGTCATAGACGAAAGTCTTTTTAAAAATCCAAACAATATTCTCGGCATAGAATATATAAAGCATCTTTCGCTTTCAGGCTCAAGTATAACTCCAATCACACACAAAAGACAAGGCGAAGAATACAAAAGCCCGAACATAAACACAAGTCTTGCATCTGCAAGTGCTATAAGAGATAATTGTGAAAGCGATTATATAAAGTCCTCTATGCCGGATGCAGCATATGAGATTTTCAAAACTGAAGATAAACACTTTTTGAAAAATCTTGACACCGCAGCTATATCCCATATAAGAATTCACGGACCCGAAGATTTAAAAAACTGCCCGGAATGTGTAGAGGGTCTTGAAAACAGAATATATGATGCTGCGAGAAAATTTTCAAGCATTGAAGAAATAACAAATGCATGCTCCACCAAAAGATATACAAAAGCAAAAATACGACGCATCATTTTGTCGGCTATTCTTGGAATAAACAAAAACCTTTCTTTAGAAACTCCCAAATATGCAAGAGTCCTTGGAGCTACACAAAAGGGCTGCAAGCTTCTTAGTGAAATAAAAAAACAATCCGCAATCGAGATTATAACAAAAACAGCTGATTATAAAAAAGAAAACGAAATGTTTTATAAAGACATACTTGCAACTGATGTCTGGGCGCTGTCTTCAGAAAACAGCGAAAACAGACAAGCAGGACTGGACTATACAATATCACCTGTCATGAAATAAAAAAACTGCCATATGGCAGTTTTTTTATTTCATCACTGAG
>JAZUOB010000260.1:0-13528 GCA_045604425.1 Clostridia bacterium | reverse complement strand
ACATCTCTAGCTGTTCAAAATAATCTCCGCTATACCAGTGAAATGCTATACCATAGATATACTTTTCAGCTTCACTATCCCCTAGCATCACTTTTGACCTTTCAACAATTCTGTCTTTGTTATGATCCCAAAATAAAACATTTACACCAATATCCTTTAGTTTCTCGCCAAGATGATTTTTAACAAAATCACGTTCTTCCTCAGTTGAATACAAACAAGAGTCCCATGTTTGTTTTGCATTAGGTTCATTTTGTACTGAAACTATACTTATATCAATTCCGGCAGTTCTATATGCATTGATAAAATTAACAAAATACTGTGACCACAACTCATAGTATTCCTTTTTAAGTTTGCCACCGGAATTCATTTGTCCTGTTGTTTTCATATAAGCAGGAGGACTCCACGGTGAAGCCAAAATTTGAATATCAGCGTATTTGCTTGCGTCTTTAATCATAGGAATCACAGACTTTTTGTCTCTTTCTATATTAAAAGTGGCAAGAGTTTCGTCTCCTTCTTCCACACAGGTGTAATTTCCAAGAGCAAAATCACAGCTATTCATATGAATACGTCCAAAATTGTATCCTATACCGTCTTTTTCGTCAAAATACATTCTTAGGATTTTTTCTCTATCCTCTTTGCTAAGCTTATCCAAAGTCGTGGAAGCAGCTTCTGTAAAAGCACCACCAAATCCTTTTATTTCTTGGTATTCAATATCAGGGAAAAGACATATAAGTCTTCCTTGACGCTCCTGAAGCTTATGATAAGAAAATCCAGCAATTTCTTGCATTGGCTTTTGACCTTTGACAGTTTTAATTGCCTTTAAATTCATATAATTTATTGCTCCTCTGCAAAGGATTTATTTGCTCTATATGAGGATGGTGTTTTTCCTGTTTTAAGTTTGAACTTTCGATTGAAATTATTAATATCGTTATAGCCTGATGCTTTTGCAACCTCTCTTATAGGCATAGAAGTTTCAAACAACAGCTTTTTGGCATGTGATATTCTCATTTCATCAATATACGCAAACAAAGTTACACCCATAGTTTCTTTGAAATATTTCCTAAGATATGAATTGGATATATCAAGCCGTTCCGCCACATAATTTATAGAAAGCTCGCTATTTGTATATTCACTATTTACCAATCTTAGTATTTCATTTTTTAATTTTGAGTTATTTCCTTCTGCTTCAAAAAATTTATCTGTCAACTCAAGAATATTATCAAAAGCACCATCAACAGTCTTAGGAATTACAGTAAGCTCTGACTTAATCTCTTCATCACTTATATACTGTGCAAAACAATGGATAATATTTATATACGCAAGACGGAAAACGTCGGGTGAAAAACTATTTTTTATAGTATTTTTCATTTGCATAAGATTTTCTATAACAGAGTTATAATCACCATTTTTTAAGTTACTGTAAAACTCGAAAAAGCAATTGAAAAATTCTGTATCAATATTAACATATTGCTTATCCATTAAATCCATGTCAATAATGGAATCATATCCATATATTACTCGATAACCTGTTGCACATATTACAGAATAGATAATTTCCGAAGCATCTTCCACTCTGTAAAAGCATCTGCTGAGAGTGCAGGTTACAGATACATCCAATACGTTCTTAATGCGATCCTGCGCATTTCGCATCATATGTTTAAGTTTTTCTCTTTCAGACTCATCAGCCTTATGAATGGCTATAATTACAACATAGAAACCATATCCCGGCAGGCTTCCGGCAAAAGAAGGCATTTTTATGCTTTCCATAACACCTTTGCACACCAGGTCTGAAGCCGGTATGCCGCCCTTGAATTTTCTGAACTTGTCATAATCATCAACTTCCAAAATACCAAGAACATATGCTCCAGCATTCACAGGTAAGCCAAGTTCCATTGCAAGAGCAGCAGAATCTGTTTTGTTTTTATTCCCCGCCAGCAAATCTGCTAGAGGAGTTCTTTTTTTATCTTTTAATTCTTCTATATTTTCCATCAACATTTCATTTTTTCTGTTCATTTCGGTAAAAATTCGGTGCATTATCGAAAATTCATTTTCTTCATCTGTAAATTCTTTAGGAAAAATGCTCATAAGCTCCCTAAAAGGCTTATATGAATGACGTGCTGCAATAAAAGCGGCAAGAATGCCTGTCAGTATAAGAAATAAAGATATACAAAGTAAAACGATAAAACCAGTTGTGCCAACATATCCGCCAAACACACTTTCATCCACAAATAAAGAATACGTCCATTCAAATGTGGATGACTTCTTTGTATACTTTTTCTTATGTGCAGGTATTTTTTGCATAAACCTTTCAGGTTCTTCAAAAATTTCATCATCTGCCATGAGTAATTCTCCGTCTGTGGATACAATCATAGCATTTGCCGTACTGTCCTCAAAGGAGCTAGTAAGCTGATTTACAATAGTATCACTGTTATATACAAACATCACAGCATCGAATTTATGATTTGTAACAAATAATTCTTCGGGTATTATTAATATATTAACAGGATGTTTATACCCCCATGTCCCATTAGTATTTGTTTGAACAAGCATAGGGGCAGAAATACTTGCAATATTTTCAACAATCCATTGATGAGTAATTTTCTCAAAACCATAATACCTGTCAAAATACTCATAATCCACTCCGCCAGTAGCAGAGTAGTATGATTGTTGCAAATTTATCGACATATCAGGTATCATAATAATATCCAAAAAATCACTGTTACCAACCAAATACTCATGCAAGGCAGATTTAAATTCAATTGGAGTATTTAACTCCTTAAAATGAACGTCTTGAGCATAACCCACATTATTGCTCAAAAGCTTGTTGGCTATACTCAAACATTCAGAAAAATCACTATCTAATGCTTGTTTTGAGGCATTCAAACGATTAACATTTGAAGCATCAACATTTTCGCTATACTGACTGGAGGCAACAAAGAAGAATAAAAATGAAGCAGACAAACACACTGCCAAAATAATAGCTGTGTATGTTATAAAATACTTGTATAAAACGCTGTTCTTTTTCATTCTCTATCACCTCTTTATTATTATAAACTCTTTTCCTTGAAAAAATCAACCTTTAATTGAACCAATCATAACACCTTTAACAAAGAACTTCTGTACAAAAGGATATGCAATAAGTGCCGGTACACTGGCAACTATGATTGTGGAATACTTAAGACTGTCGGCAAGACGAAGCTGCTTTGCAATCATATCAGGAGATTGTCCGGCATCGTCTATCTTTTGAGATGCAAGGAGTATTTCACGAAGTATGAGCTGGAGCGGGAACTTACCTCTGTCGTTAAGATAAATCATAGCATTGAAATATTGGTTCCAATGATCAACACCATAATAAAGAGCCATTACTGCTATAATTGCCTTTGAAAGAGGCAAACCTATTTTCAAGAGAAATCCTGTATGAGTTGTTCCGTCAAGAAATGCTGCTTCTTTGAGTTCACCCATAATATTATTCTGCAAGAATGTTCTTGTTATAATAAAGTTCTGAACATTAATTGCTATAGGCAATACAATTGACCAAACAGTGTCAAGCATATTCATTTCCTTCACCAAAAGGAATGTTGGGATCAGTCCGCCACCAAAGAACATTGTAAATGTAATGAGCTTCATAATCACATTTCTGGGCATAAATTCCTTACAAGAAAGAACATACGCACCAAGAAAAGTAAAGAACAGATTAACAATAACACCGAAAGCAGTGTAAAAAATACTGTTTAAATATCCAGTCCAGATTTCAGTATTTTTTAGTATCTCCTGATAACCTTCAAGTGAAAATCCTACCGGCAAAAGCTTCACTTCGCCACTCCATACTGCTGAAGGGTCACTGAAGGACGCGATTATAATAAAATACAAAGGATATGCAAACACTACAAACAGAAGTAGGGAAAGAATAATTGTCACGGTATCGAACACATTATCTTCACGTGTTTGTTTTATTTTCTTTTTATTAGTTGCTAATTTCATTTCCCTTACCTCCTACCACAGACTTGTTTCATTAACCTTACGTGAAATGTAGTTTACGGATGTAAGCAAAATAAGGTTAATAACAGAGTTGAACATACCAATAACTGTTGAATAACTGTAATCTTGATTCAGAAGTCCTATCTGGTATGAATAAGTAGAAATAACCTGTGAACCTGACATATTAAGGTCATTCTGAAGCATAAGTATATCTTCATAACCAAGATTCAATATCTGACCACATCTCAAGATGAGCATAATCACTATTGTAGGCAAAATGCAGGGAATATCCACGTACCAGATTTTTTGAAGACGAGATGCACCGTCTACATCAGCTGCCTCGTACAAAGCAATATCAACGGAGCTGAGTGCCGCAATATACATAACACTTCCCCAGCCTGCTTCTTTCCACATACGGCTTAAAACAAATACCCACTTAAACATAGGGCCTTCGCTCAAAAATGAAACTCTGTCTCCGCCCATAGCAGCGACAATCTCATTTATAATACCTCTTTCTGATGTGAAAGTAAGAATAATACCTGCCATACAAACAGAAGATATAAAGTGAGGTGCATACGAAATAGTCTGCAAACTATTTTTGAGAGTTTTGCTTCTAAGCGAATTCAATACAACTGCAAGAATAATCGGAAGCGGAAAACCAAAAATCAAATTGATTGAACTAATTACAAGAGTATTTATAAGTGCAGTTTTAAACTGAAATGAATTGAAAAATCTTACAAAATTATCAAAGCCAATCCAGTCCGCTTCAAGATAGCCCATACCGGGATAGTAGTCACGAAAAGCTATCTGAATTCCATACATAGGTCCGTACTTGAATATAGCAAAGTACAGAATAACCGGCAATATAAGCAAATAAAGTTCCCAGTGCTGTGTAATATTTTTGATAAGCGCCGGTTGTTTTTTATTTTTCATAAAATACCTTCCCTCCTGTTGTTGTAGGGGCTGCAAAAAGCAGCCCCTTTAAATTCTTAAAGTTATTTAATATTATCGAAAGCGTCCTGATAGATTTGAAGCATTCTGTCGATGTTCATTCTCTTAAGCTCTGCTACATATGCATCCCAAGTAGATTCGAGATCCTTTTCACCAGTGATGACATTAGCAACATACTGCTTTATGTACTGGTCTGTATCTACTGCGATAGCTGCAACTTCTTTTTCAAGTTCAGGATCGAGATAAGCATCAGGAGTAGGTACTCTCAAATATTCGCCG
This sequence comes from Clostridia bacterium, assembly GCA_045604425.1. GTDB lineage: Bacteria > Bacillota > Clostridia > UBA1381 > UBA1381 > RGIG9115. The sequence continues at coordinate 8,320 of JAZUOB010000260.1, read as the reverse complement.
TAGTTTTCTACGAGCCATATTCTCTGCTCGTTAACTCCAACCTCAGAACCTTCACCAACCTTGAACCAGTCTGTAGGATACTTACAAGGCATCATAATACCTGCTGTGAGGGAGTTCTTTTCTCTAACTTCTGTATCTGTCTGACCGTCTTTCTTGATCCATCTCCATGTTCCATCTGACAACGTTTCATAGCTTACGCCTTCAACACCCATCCAAGCGAGCTTAGCGCCTTCGTCTGAATAGAGGTAGTCAATCCAACGGATAGCAATTTCAGGATGTTCACAAGCTTTGGAAATCGCAAAGTTACCCATTGTACAAAGTTTACGTGAAATCCACATTCTGTCTTTTGAACCTGGGTGATACATTACAGGTGTTGGAACCATATCGTCGCCACGTTTTTCACCTATAACGCCAAAACCTGCTGATGCAAGTGTTGCACCGATGAGTTCAACATCACCAGAACCTTTTGCAAGTACCTGCTGCTGATTCTGAACAAATACATCCTTATCCATCAAGCCTTCTGCATAGAGCTTTCTGAGGTAAGCAAGACCTTCTTTGAATTCAGGCTCAATTGCAGCAAGTTCTACAGTGTCACCATCACTGAATGTAAAGTGATATGAAGGCTCTGCCATAATTCCGAAGATACCGAATATAGCATAGAAGTCATCCATATTTTTTGGAACAAATGGGATTTCATCTGCCTTACCATTTCCGTTTGGATCTTGTTCTTTGAAAGCTTTCAAAACATTATAAAAATCTTCTGTTGTCTCTGGCATTTCAAGATTAAGCTTATCCATCCAGGGCTTATAAACCATCATATATTCAGGTGCAATCTTCTGTCCATCTAAGTTCATCTGGAAGTACGGAAGTGTAGCAATTTCACCTGTTGGAAGTGTAACATCATTTCTGAACTCTGGGCTTTCTTCAAGAAGCTTCTTTATGTTTGGAGCATACTTATCGATATATGGTTTAAGGTCGATAAGATTTCCAAGCTTCATCTGCTGCTGTTGTGTTGTTCTGTTGAGAACACAACCGATAAATATGTCAGGAAGTTCACCACCTGCAAGTGTTACAGAGAACTTTTCGCTAAAAGTACTTTCATCCACTGCATTGATATCAAGCTTTACGTTTGTAATTTTTTCAAGTTCTTGAACTGCAATATTGTCCTCAAACTGACCTGTATGACCGTTGTAAAATCTTGCCATTGCTGTAAGAGTATAGGGTTCTCCGTCCAAAACGGGATAACCTGATTCATTAAATCCCTCAACAGGTGCAATTTCAAGTTTTTCCTCCTTTTTGCCGCAGCCGGCAAGCATAGGTATTGCCATTGTTGCTGCCAAAAGAGCCGCTAAAATTCTTTTTGTTTTCATAGTTTTATCTCCTTTTATTTTATTTTTACAGGCGGCAGGCTTTGTGCCGCCTGTTAAATTACTTAAGAATTACGTATCATCACTGCGGTCACACCGCCGTTTTTAGTAATTACATATGCCTTTGCATCCGGATTTACAGATTTGATGTAACCTCCGAGATTAGCTGCAGATATTGATTTTACTTCCTTCTCTTCCATATCACAAAGCATTATCGGGCTTGTTCCAAGGAAGAAGGTTATGTTTTTGTTTTCACTGTCATTAGTGAGAACAATATGTGTATCATCTGCATATGAAAGATAACCGCAGGCAATTTTAAGTGATTCATAATATGAATCATTCGAAGTATCACTTGTATAAGCGAAAATATTCGGATATGCTGTATCAAAATCTACAGTCTTTTCTGTATAAACCACACTTCCGTTCTTTTCTCTTATACGCACAACGTCGCCAAGTCCGATAACTGATGTATCAATTACATCGTTTTTATCAGTTTTAAGTGTAACTGCACTTCCGCTTTGACGAATACCCTTGAGTTGCTGTACAGGCTCGCCGTCTTCGTTAAGAACTGTTGAAACAGATTCAACAAATACGAAGCTTGAATGAGCTTTGCCTATTCCTACACCATCGTTCTGATTGCGTACTATAACCTCTGCAACGCCTGCATCATTTACATTGAAGGCGTCAAGATTGTTATAAGTAGATTCATTTGTAAACCATGACATGCCGCCTACCTGATAGTACATTTTGTCGTTGTAATACGAACTTGATGAAGGGATAGTGAACACAACAGTATCATTTGTGCCGGCAAGCAAAGTCTCGTTGCCATTATAGAAAATTTTTGGTGTGGACGCATACTTTGCATTATTTATTCCGCCCACCTTGCTGAGAGAATCGTCAGTTTCGTTTGTGCCCCTCACTTCTGTATCAATTTTCTTAAGCACATTTCCTTCTGCCTGATATCTTATAAGCTGTCGGCTCATCCATGCACTGTCTGCACCTGTCAAAGCAGCAACTTTCTTGTTGGCACCGTCTACATTCACTTTTTCAACTACCTCAAAGCGTTCAAATGCATTAGCTTCAGTGTAGAGTCTGAAGTAAATTTTGTCATCGTCTTCATCACTAACAACAGCGGATAGAATATATCCATACTTCCAACCGCTTGTAGTTCCTGTTGTAATATGAACAATCTTACCTTCTGCATCCAAGTGGAATACTGCTTCTAAGCCCGGATAATAATCTACTTTGTCGGGATGAACGATTGTATCAAACTCCTTATCAACATAATAATTTGTGCCGTTGATTCTGAGCTTTGTTCTTCCGTCTGTAGTGTTTATTGCTTCAACTTTTCCTGATACTGACTTTTTAACAATCTGTACCTTTACAACCTGACCGTTGCGGCTCTTTTGAACAGACAAAATATCATCAACAAAAATCCCCTCTGTATCCGTATAAACTCCATTTGAGCCGATTATCTGTACCTGATCACTGTCAACATCAAGGTCAAGATTTCTTCCATAAACATCGAATATATCAAGTGTATCCTTGTTTATATTCTTTACTACATATGTTTCATACTCGTTTATGAAAATTACATCATAAATTCCGTCGCTATTATTATCGAGGAGAACTACCTCGCCGGAATCTATAGAAATATCCGCAAGGGAGAAACCAAGATATGCCGCACCATTATAAATAACATCACAGTTTTCTGCCTTTACATGTCTTTGTCTGCCATCGTTATTATAATAGTTGATTTCAATTTTTGACGGGTATGAGCCTGTAGCAGTGATATTGCTGGTAGAAGCAAGACGAAGAACATTATTCTTCTCTTTTACAGGAACAACTACAAGAGCTTTGTATCCAACATCTTCTACACAATATGCATCAACATAATATCCAAGATATTCCTTGGCATTTGTATTGCCAGCATCAATATACTCTGTTCCAATTTTTACCTCATTAAGTCCAACTCCTGAAGGATTGTCAAGACTTGTGGCACTATTAGCATTTATAATACCTCTGATTTTTGAAACACCCAAAGATTCAAAAAACAAAGTCTTTCCGCCTAAATCTTCAAGAATTATACTGCCATCAGACACAGTATGCTTTACTGTCTCTGTGTTTCCTGCACGGACAATGAGTGTAGCAGCTACACCACGCGTCACATAGCCGTCTGCATCAATCTTGTCACTTGCTTCAAAAAGCTTTAAGTTTGAAGCTATTGTTATATAACCAACCGGCCAGCCGCCTTTTGTAACGGCGTCCTGTCCATAACCAAGTGCTACAACAAGCATTTTGAATGCTTCATTGTAAGTAATTGGCGAATCACATTTGAACTCACCATTGCCGTATCCTGAAATTATACCCAATGAAGCAAGATATGAAACTGCCTCGTCGGCAGACTCAGTACGATAGCCCATAAGACGTGCAGTCATAAGGAAAAAGTCGCCTCTTGTTATATAGCTTTCAGGTCGATAAGTATCATCGGAATCTGCAATTCCAAGACCTTCTAAAACTCTAATATCGTACTCACTCTTAATACCTGCAATATCGTTATACGCCGCAAAAGTAGGGGCGACTGACAAAATAACACATAAGACAAGTATTAAAGATACTAATTTATTTCTCATAGTCCTCACCCCACTGTCTTCTGCATCAGACGGTCAAGCATCACTGCCGCCTGCGCTCTTGTTGAAAAATCCTTCGGCATAAAACTTCCGTCAGGCATACCGGTGATTATTCCGGCATTACCAAAGCTTATTGCCGCTTCTTTTGCATAACCTGCAATATCTGTATCATCTATATAACTTACTGTAGTTGTTTCTGGGAGTGTTGCATTTGCAGCGATTACAGCTCTTGAAGCAATGGTAACCATATCTTCACGAGTTACATATTCACCTGCTCCAAAACTTCCGTCATCTTTGCCTGTTATTATGCCAAGCTCTGTCGCTGCTATTACATATGAATAATACCAGTCTGATTCTGATACATCGGTAAACTCTGCATTTCCACTGTTTACAGGAATGTCAAGAGCCAAAAGTACCATTTTTACAAACTGTTCACGTGTAACAAGTCCATTTGGTGTGAATTTATTTTCGCCTGTACCTGATATAACGCCCGCATTTGCAAGCCTTATTATACTATCCTCAGCCCAGCTTACAGAATCAATATCGCTAAATACCTTGGCAGGTACAACAACGGGTGTGTCTGTAACAGGAGCACTTATGACCGGTGCTCCGCCACCGCCACCGCCGCCACCGCTTTGGCCGTCAATGATTGCCTGAGGAGGCTGATATGTTGTAACTTCATAATTAAATGTAGTTATAAAAGCATCAAGACTTGAATATGTTCCAACAATATTTTTGTTTATTGCACTTTGATATGTTGCATACTTACCTGTAAGTGTCAAATTCAAAATGTCATTGTAGCTTGAAATAACACCTGTGATAGTTTCAAGATTTGCACCGTTTATTGCATCAAGGGCGTCAATATATCTTGTATGAACATCAACCGTATCTTCAAAGTCATCCTGAAAAGCCGCTACATCAGCCCATCCGCCTGATGGCTTTTTGCCAAACAAAGTCTGACAAAAAGCTGATTTATAATTTGTGTATTCGGGACAAGTAATTGAAACTCCCAGTATATCTGCATTTTTAACGCCTGCAGCATATTCAGCAATAAGCTTTGCATCCATATTAGATGCTGTGGCACTATTTACTTCTGCAAGTGCTGAGTCGCACTCAGTAGCATTGGGATAGTATACCTTCAACCCGGTATCTGTTGATTCTGTATTTCCATTCTCTGTAAGGAGAGTAAACCAACCCTTCACATATAATGGGTCTCCAACAGGTCTCATTTGAAGAACCTTAGAGAAAGCACCAGTTCCATCCGCTGTTGCAGAAACAATATGAACTGCATAGTCACCAAGGTTGCCCGCAGAAAGAGTTGCACCATTAAGTGGCTTTAAAAGCATTATAGGCACATCCGCGCCTGCATCTGCTGTTCCGGTAACTGTGATTTTATTGTTTGCAGAATCGACTTTAGCCTCGATTGCAGCTTCTGCCGAAGCAGAAGCCGCTGTCATACATAATATGAGTATTAAGCTGTATAATATTTTTTTCATGTCATACCTCCTTAATTACTCTTGCGGACAATCTTAGCCGCAATATCCTTTGTAAATGTAGGAACCTCTACAGTCGGAGCTGTGCCGCCTGAAACTGTAATTTCCTGTTTGGAAACCTCTCCGCCTTTGTAGGTATCCCACCAGATAAGATCGTATGTTCCGTCTGAAAGTCCGGTAAGGTCTACTGTAGCACCTGTTATTACAGGAGGTTCGTAGTCATTATAGCAGCTCTTCGAGTAGACAAACTCAGTGTCACGAACAAAAATCATTGCATTGTCCTTACCCACTGCTCCCTCTGCTACAACAAGTGGAGCCACATCCTCAAATGCTACCCAACCAATCCAAGCTATACCGCTTACGCACTTAACTGTAATTGTATGTTCACCGGCAGGAACATTGACCGGGAATTCCTTCACATAATATGCTGAAGGAGTAAAGTCTGCCTGTGTCTGTTCAATACCGTCTACAGATACACTTACATATCCGTTTGTTCCGGCGAGCACATAAATCGGGTCACCAACTAAAGCAAGTTTGACCTTTGTTGACTTTGGTAGATTAACCTTAAATGTATATTCAGGCATTGAAGATGTAATTATTGATTCATAAATCATGTCTTCAGGCTCACGAACAATGTTTTGAGTGAAGTCATATTCGAATTCCTTCTTGATTGGGACTTCTCCAAGACCTGCATCATTATACTGTTCTTGCATATAGTAGCCTGCCGGAACGGTGAAATCACCTTTTTCCGCCGATGTAGTCTTGAAGTTTATAACCTTCAGATTTTCATCCGGCCAGTTGAAGCCTTCAAGGAAGTCTGTTAGAGGTCCATACATATTCCAATGTTCATTTACAAATGCCCATGTGTTACGAGGATCGGCATCAGCGCGCCACCACCACCAAGAAGGTGTTGTAGCTGCGTTGCCTGCTGCAACAGAACTCCAGATTATTTCGTGAGTGGAGCGACCCTCAGGATCTACATCATTGATTCCTATTTCTGTTCTTGGTGACATTTCTTCTATAATAGTAGGTATGTTATAGAGCTGTCTGTTTACAACCGCATTAGCTCTTATCATAAGTGCAGGCTGAATCATATTATAGGTATGTATTGCAAAAAAGTCCTGCATTTCATTGCTATTAAGAACATGCTCACCTGCTAATGAATATCCACCACTTCCGGTAGCATGACCATATGGGTCAGTTTCAGCCACAAATGCAAACATCTCATCATGCCAAGCATCTACATCATCCATGGCTTCACGCCAACCAGAAATACCTTCTTGTTCGTTGAAGAATTCCCACAAAAGAAGATTGTCATAAGCAGAATAACGTGCGATTACGAATCTTAGCATATTCTTGAATGCTTTAATACATTCTTCGTTGGAGAAAAATTCAGCGCCATAATCCAAAGGACCACCAGTTATAGACAGATACTGTCCACGGTCATACAGCCAGAAACCATTTTCAAGTCTGTGCTGAGACTTAATCGCCGGAAGTATTGTAACATCCTTCTGACGTGCAAGACCAAACAAATAGTCAAGTCTCTGAGCATGGAAGCTGTTGAATCTTCCAAGTCCTGTCTGATATTCTTCAAGGTTTTTATCCTCTTCTGCTTGGAACCAGGGTCTTATAACATTTATTCCGTTATTGTCTGCATATTTTTCAAGATAATCTTCCATTATCTCATATCCACCTTCACCTGAACCGTAAACAGGGCCCTTGAGGTTGATACCTACAGCATTGAATACGTCACCGTTTTCACGGATAAAGCGCGGATTGTTTTCATCACGCTTCAAAAATCCAGGTCTTCCACTTTCAACTGCGGTAATCTTGCCGCTGCCAAGAGTGTTTACGCTACCTTTATGAGTAACCTTAATTTCATACTTCCACTCGCCCGGCATTGTAGGAGCAAAGCGGAATTTCCAATATGTTGCATCATCTTGCGCAAATTCATCTGGAATTCGTCTTGGGTCATATGTATAATCGCCGTATATATCGTAGAATCCCGGAAGAACAAGTGTACTTCCGTCAGGAGCAGTAAATACCGCATCGGCTTTAACCTCTTCTAAATCGTATGGGTTTGTATAAGCTTTGCCGTTGGGGTCTTCTACTGTCATTCGTACGATGTCATAAGTACCGGCTGTTTCTGTAGAAACGAACACTGCGCCGTTTTTAGCAGTACCGTTAATCCAATCAACGGCACGATCTATAATTTCTGCTGCCTCCTGGGCTGTAATAGTACCCTGCGGGTCGAAGTAGCCACCAGAGTGTGCTGTCATAATTCCGGCATTTGCAAGGAAGCTTGCAGCATCAAGCATTCCACCAGAGAAGCTACCAGAATCTGCAAAGTTAACCTTTTGAATAACTCTATCTGTCTGTTTATCAAGATAATCACATGCACGCTTAATCATAACAGCTGCATGTTCTCTGGAAATAAAATCTCTTGGGTTGAAGTAGCCTGCACCATTACCTGAAACGATACCTGTTTCTTCTGCTGCCATCACGCTTTCATGCCAAGGTGCACCAGTTCCAACGTCATGGAAATCTGTCTCTTTGTTAACTACGTTCTTAAGCTCGAACTTTTCGACAAGCATATCTACAAATTCCGCACGAGTCATGGTATTTGTGCCAATCTCTTTCACTTGTGCCGGCTCATTTGCAAAGACAAAAATCTTTTCCAAAAGTACGCTCTGTCCAGGCAGACCCCATGCATATTCATCTAATGCAATTTTATCTGCCGGAGACCAACCTATACGGGCAATTGTGCCTTCCCATTCCTTACAGCCTGCCATGTCAAGAATAATCTCCTGCATGCCTTCTTTCTTAGGCC
>JAZUOB010000259.1:0-3417 GCA_045604425.1 Clostridia bacterium | reverse complement strand
GGCAAAGAAGCTCAATATTCAGACAATATCCACAGGTGTTATGCTCCGCAGCGCAATAAAAGAAGGAACAGAAGTTGGAAAAGTAGCAGAACAGTATATTAATGACGGTCTGCTTGTTCCTGATAATGTTATAGTAGATGTTGTTAAGGAAAGACTTTCAAAGCCCGATGTAAAAGACGGTTTTATCTTAGACGGCTTCCCAAGAACTGTTGCTCAGGCAAAAGCTCTTAGCGAAACAGGTCTAAAAATTGATAAGGTTTTATGTATAGAAGTTTCGGACAATGAAATAGTGAATAGACTCTCATCAAGAAGAGAATGTTCAAAATGCGGCGCTCCCTACAACGTGGTTTCAAACAAACCTCAAAAAGACGGAGTGTGCGACAAGTGTGGCGGCGAGCTTATACAGAGAGCCGACGACAATCCCGAAACAATAATGAACAGACTTTCTATATACCATAAAGAGACAGAACCCATTATAGATTACTACAAGGAGAAGGGTATACTTGCAATAGCAGAGGGACAGCCGCTTCTTGAAGATACTGTAAAATGTGTTTTTGCCTCATTGGGAATAGAGGACTGACAAGCATGATTACAATAAAATCAGCACATCAGATAGAAAAAATGAAAGAAGCGTGCAGTATCACCAAAGCAGCACTTGATTTGCTGGGTGAATATATAAGACCCGGCATATCAACTGCACAGCTTGATAGCATCGCTAATAAATTTATTCTGTCTAAAGGTGCAAAACCTAATTTTCTCCACTACAATGGTTTTCCGGCGAGCATATGTGCTTCCGTAAACGATGAAGTGGTTCACGGAATCCCCCGAAAGAATACAGTTTTGCGGTCTGGTGATATAATCAGTATCGATATGGGCGCAGTCAAAAACGGTTTTCATGGTGATGCAGCAAGAACCTTTGCTGTAGGGGAAATATCCGATGAAGCAAAAAAGCTTATCGCTGTTACAAAACAGAGCTTTTTTGAAGGTGCGAAGTATTTGAAGCACGGAGCCAGGCTTGGTGATGTGTCTTATGCTATACAGAGCTATGTAGAAAAGCAGGGCTTCTCGGTAGTAAGAGACCTTGTAGGTCACGGAATAGGCGAAAGCCTTCACGAAGACCCTCAAGTACCAAACTTTGGCACACAAGGTCGCGGAATAAGACTTTCAGCCGGGATGACACTAGCTATTGAGCCTATGGTTAATATGGGGTCCTGGCAGGTAGAGGTCTTAGATGATGACTGGACAGTGGTTACTGCTGATGGCAGTTTATCCGCTCACTACGAAAATACAGTTCTTATAACAAAAGACGGTTATGAGATACTGACTGTATAGTGAAAGGATGGATTGTAATGGATAACCTTAAAGGGCATATAGTTCGCTCAAAAGCCGGTCGTGACAAAGGTGATATCTTCATTGTTCTTGACGTGCAAGACAATTATGCATATATCGCCAATGGAATACTTCGAAAGGTTGATCGACCTAAAAAGAAAAAGCTCATGCACCTTCAGTGTTCAGATAAGGTATCAGATGTGATACTCCAGAAGATTGATTCTTCGGAGGAAATAACTGACTCTATGGTGCGAAAAGCATTAGCGGAATATTCACAAAATTAGCAGGAGGTAAAATCTGTGGCTAAAGATGATGTATTAGAGCTGGAAGGGACAGTAGTGGAAACACTTCCCAACGCAATGTTTAAAGTAGAGCTTGAAAATGGGCATGTAGTACTTGCACATATTTCAGGCAAGTTAAGAATGAACTTCATAAAAATCTTGCCCGGTGATAAGGTGACTTTGGAAATGAGTCCTTATGATTTGTCACGAGGCAGAATAACATGGCGTTCAAAGTAATAGGAGGTAATTGACATGAAGGTACGTCCGTCAGTAAAGCCCATTTGCGAAAAGTGCAAAATTATCAAGAGAAAAGGCAAGATTATGATAATCTGCGAAAATCCAAAGCACAAGCAAAAGCAAGGCTGATTGAATTATAGAAGCACAGAATGTGCATAAAGATTTGTTTATAACTTGTTTAAGCGCGGCTGCCGGCTAGACCGGTACTTATGCGAGTTGTTATTTACGCATGCGGTGCATGCAAATAGCTGAGAATTATCTCGGCTTTAATACAAACAACAAGAAATTTTGGAGGTGTAAAAACACAATGGCAAGAATAGCAGGTGTTGACTTACCTAGAGAAAAGAGAGTTGAGATCGGTCTTACCTATATTTACGGTATCGGTCTTAAGAGCTCTCAGAAAATATTAGCTGAAAACGGCATCAATCCTGACACAAGAGTCAAGGATCTTACTGAGGCTGAAGTTAATAAGCTCAGAGAAGCAATTGATGCAAGCTACACTGTTGAAGGTGACCTCAGACGTCAGTTGGCTCTTGACATCAAGAGACTTCAGGAAATCGGCTGCCTCCGAGGCATCAGACACAGAAAGGGTCTCCCTGTACGTGGTCAGAACACAAAGAACAATGCAAGAACACGTAAAGGCCCTAAAAAGGCAGCAGCAAGTAAGAAAAAATAAGGAGGATAAGCTAAATGGCTAAGGTAGCTAAGAAAACCACACGTACAAGACGTCGTGACAGAAAGAATATCGAAAAAGGCGCAGCACATATTCGCTCAACCTTTAACAATACAATAGTTACTATCACTGATACAGCAGGAAATGCCATTTCATGGGCAAGTGCCGGCGGACTCGGTTTCAGAGGCTCAAGAAAAAGCACTCCTTTTGCTGCTCAGACAGCTGCAGAAACAGCTGCAAAGGCTGCAATGGAGCATGGTATGAAAACTGTTGAAGTTTATGTAAAAGGCCCTGGTGCCGGCAGAGAAGCTGCAATTCGTGCACTTCAGGCAGCAGGTCTTGAAGTAAACATGATTAAGGATGTAACTCCTATCCCTCACAACGGTTGCAGACCGCCTAAGAGAAGAAGAGTTTGATTAAGTATTTTGTATGTTAGGAGGAAAATAGCATGGCTAAAAATATGCAGCCCATCTTGAAAAGATGCAGAACATTGGGCATAGAGCCTACTGTTATGGGCGTTGACAAGAGCTCAAATAAGAACCCTAAGCAAAGCAGAAGAAAGCCAAGCCAGTACGGTTTGCAGCTTACTGAAAAGCAGAAGGTTAAGTTCATATACGGTATTTTGGAAAAACAGTGCAGAAAATACTATGTAATGGCTACAAAGAGACAGGGAATCACCGGTGAAATGTTCCTTCAGATTCTCGAATCAAGACTTGATAATGTAATCTTCCGTCTCGGTCTTGCAAACACAAGACGTGAGGCAAGACAGATCGTAAATCATGGTCATGTTCTTGTAAACGGTAAGAGAGTAGATATACCTTCATACCTGGTTACACCCGGTGAAGTTATTACACTCAAGGAAAAGACAAAGAACTCAGACAGAATGAAGGATATAGT
>JAZUOB010000258.1:0-2797 GCA_045604425.1 Clostridia bacterium | reverse complement strand
GTATAACTTCTTGGGTGTCCAACATGAAGTCCTGCTCCTGACGGATATGGGAATTCAACCATTGCAAACAGTTTTGGTTTGTCGCTGTCATTTGATGCATAAAACGCACCATCGTCCTCCCATCTGTCCTGCCATTTTTTTTCAAAGCTTTTAAAATCGAATGCCATTTTTTATCTTCCTTTCAGACCTGATTTTTTATTAGTAAAGTCTTTCTATATCATAGAATTCTCTGGTTTCTTCTGTCATTACATGAACGACTACATCTCCAAAATCAAGAAGCACCCATGTGCCTCCTGCATATCCCTCTGTATGATGCAACTCTTCCCCAGCTTCTTTTAGTAAATATTCTGCATTATCTGCACAAGCCTTCACCTGAGTTGTAGAAGTGCAGCTGCATATTACAAATTTGTCAGCAATACTTGTATGCTCTGCCACATCCAAAACAACTATGTCGCGGGCTTTTTTGTCATCTAAAGCTTTTACTGCAAGTTGTGCTTTGTCTGATAGTGTCATTTATTTGTCCATCCTTTCCAAAAGCATATCATTAAAAGCATCAACTGTGCCTTTATCGATAAGCTTATTCCGGCTTACATTCCACATTATCGAAAATTCCAATGCCTTTGTAAATGCACCGAAAAAATCATCACGCCACATTTTTCGAAGAATAGAAGCTTCGGGAAAAACACGTCCCGGCTCTATCATGTCCGCAAGATATATTATCTTTTCAAGAAGCGTCATACCTGCTCGTCCTACTGTATGGTATCTGACAGCATCTACAATCTCTTTGCTGTAGCCCATATCCTGTACAAGACCGGCACCAACCGGTGCATGAAGCAGTGCTGTATTATTTTCTTCCACAAAAGATAGTTTTATTCCTTTTGACCCGACTACATCTAGAAGCTCTTGTCTGGTCATTTCTTTTGCTATATCATGAAGCACTCCGGCTGTGTATGCCGCATTTTCATCTGCTCCTAAAACCTCTGCCATTTCTCTTGCCAAATTTGCTACATTGATACTGTGTTCATAACGCTTTGTTGAAAGAATTTCTTTGATTTTATTTTCCAATTCAAAAATCTCACTTTTTATAAAGATTATCAGCCAAAATTATATCCATAGCTCCCTTGGGGACAAGCTTTTGTACGTCATGGCCCTCAAAAATGCTCTCTTTTATATAAGAAGATGATATGTCAATATTTGGTGCATCTATAAGAAAAATTTCAGCTCCAAGTGTTTGTTTTAGGTTTTGTATATAAGGCCGGGGGTCTTCTCCCTCCCTTGCATATACAAGTAAAATACACTTTTTTACAATTTCTTGTGGCTGATACCATTTCATAAAATCACGAAGAGAATCGCCACCGATTATAAAATAAATCTCATCGTATGGATACATTTTCTCAAAATCAGTGAGAGTATCCACTGTATATGATACTCCGCCTTTTTTGATTTCATAGTCACTGACAAAGAAGTCTTTTTCGTCTTTGATAGAATTTCGTATCATCTCAAGACGAAGTGCTGCATCTGCCATAAAGTCAGTGTCCTTATGAGGCGGACAAAAGTTTGGCAAAAACATTATCTTGTCCAATTTGTACTGGTGAAGCGCCGCTTTTGCAATAGCAATATGACCGTTGTGGACAGGATTGAATGTGCCGCCCATTATACCCAGCTTAGACATAATTATCTCTCCGGCACAAATATTTTTCTGTTTTTCTCTTTATCGCTTTGTCTGTACAAAACCACCTTTGAGCCTATTGCCTGAACAGGCACAGCATCAAGACGCTCTGCCAAAAAATTGCAAGTCTCTTTTGTGTCAAGCATCGCTGTCTCAAGAATATGAATTTTGATAAGCTCTCTTGAATCCAGAGCAAGTTTTAGCTGATCTATCATAACATCACTGATACCGCCCTTGCCTATCTGGAACACAGGTTCAATACCATTTGCAAGCTTTCTAAGATACGCTCTTTGTTTACCGCTGACAACCATGAAATATACCTCTCGCCATTATAATTATCAACAAAAATTATATCACTCGCCATATCAAATGTCAACAAGTGTCAAAAGGTTTTTATATATTTGTGCAAAGAAACATATATCTTATATAAAAAAGCTGTACAAAGTACAGCTTTTTATTATTTGATTTTAAGAATCTTGAATACATCGCCCTCAGGTGATTTGATTTCGTCTCCCACTTTCTTATTCAAAAGTGCAGCGCCAATGGGTGATTCATAAGAAAGTCTGTTTTTTTCAAGATCTGCTTCCATAGATCCTACAAGTCTGAATGTCATCTCTTCGTCCATCTCAACATCGAATATTGTGACTTCTTTGCCGGGAGTAACAACATTGGCTTTTGACTTGCCCTCGTCTACTACTTTGGCAAATTTTATCATTTCTTCAAGACGGCTGATTTCTGCTTCTACTTCTGCCTGCTCGTTCTTTGCTTCGTCATATTCTGCATTTTCTGAAAGGTCACCAAAAGAACGTGCTTCTTTGATTTTTTCAGAAATTTCTTTTCTTGTTTTGGTCTTTAATATTTCAAGCTTTTCTTTGGCTTCTTCAAGTCCTTGCTTGGTAAATTCAAATACCTTTTCTGTACCCATGGGACAAATCTCCTTTTTTTATACTACTAAAGATATATTATATACCTACTTGAAGAAAAAATCAAGTGTTATAGAGATTTTTTAAAAATTTTTGCATATTGAACAAAGTGAGTGTGCCTTATTTGATTTCCTGCTCCAAATTATCAAACTCAGGTGTAGAGAAAAATTCACCAAGAAGTCGGATCGTAGCCATGTCGTTCTGT
>JAZUOB010000257.1:0-2816 GCA_045604425.1 Clostridia bacterium | reverse complement strand
CGCTTCCGTCGCGGCATTCGCCAACAACTATGTATGCATGACCACTTGTGCTCATAATATCTCCGCACTGAAAATTATCGACCAGTTTTTTGTCTGTGTATGTACCACCGAACATATCGCTGTATTTTTGTGCCACATCATTTGACTTAATCACGTATCCGTTATCCGAATATTTATCTTCAAAAAGCTGATACATAACCCAGCCAATATAGCCGGTACAGTCCAGACCGTCATCAATCTGGTATCTTGTTTTTTTGTAATCATAAGAAGATGTATTCTCGTTATAAAATTCAAGCCATTGGCCACTGAGTCCTATTGTTTTTGCACTTTCACCTGCCGCGGTATCCTCTTTGTTCCAACCGCCTCCGTACACATACAGGCATTTGCCAACAGGCATAAATGAGGCAGTCAATAAATCATTTAGTCCCACTCCCAAACATACTGTGCTGTTAAGGATAAAAAACACAAAAATGGAAATTAGTATTCCAACTGTTTTTTTCATTCATATCCCCCCATTGTCCTTTTGATGCACGAAGTGCAATTCGTGAACCGTAAGGCTCAATTCATGAAAATTTTGATTTTCAATTCATGCCGAAGGCAATTCATTGCTTTCAACTCCTTGAAATCATTCTACCACAAAATTCAGTATTATGCAACAAAAAAGGACCATAAAACTATTTTACAGTCCTTTCTGTGTTTATAACAAGTTGATGTGGCAGGCACACTACGGGAAAAATGCCGTTTTTACTCTGCTCTATACAAATTTTGTCAGGGCAATCTGCCTCTATGACCTCTATCTTGTCTTTAGAAACTCTTATTGTATTTGTGCCGTTATGTTTAACATCAAATTCATAAGTTTCAGATACACTGCCAATGTCTATTTTTTTTATGACCTTGCCATTTGATTGTATTGTGATTATACAAGATGTGGCTCTGGTGAAGTTATATACAAGCAAACCCGCCACAAACAAAGCACCAAAAATACTATAGATTATAATTTTTCTTGACCTGCTCATGACTTATCTTCTGTAAAAACTTCTTTTAAAGAAGAAGCAAGACCTGCTATGCCTTGAATTTCTGAAGGGATAATTATCTTTGTGGCTTTGCCGTCTGCTGCCTTTTCAAAGCTTTCCAATGATTTTATTGTAAGATATCCTTCGCCCGGGTTTGCTTCGTTTATCTGCTTGATACCTTCAGCTACAGCCTTTTGAACTGTCAAAATAGCTTCTGCCTGACCTTCAGCTTCTTTGATTGCTGCTTGCTTCTTTGCTTCTGCACGAAGAATTGCTGACTCCTTCTCACCCTCTGCAATAAGGATTGCTGACTTTTTCTCGCCCTCTGCAATAAGAATTGCTTCACGTCTTTCGCGTTCTGCTTTCATTTGCTTTTCCATGGCTGTCTGTATTTCTCTTGGTGGTACAATATTCTTAAGCTCAACTCTATTTATTTTTATTCCCCATGGGTCTGTGGCTTCGTCCAATACAGCTCTCATCTTTGTGTTAATAACATCACGTGAAGTAAGTGACTCGTCAAGTTCCATTTCACCGATAATATTTCTAAGTGTTGTAGCTGTAAGATTTTCTATAGCCATCATAGGTCTTTCTACACCGTATGAATACAGTTTTGGGTCTGTTATCTGATAATACACAACTGTGTCAATCTGCATTGTAACATTATCCTTTGTGATAACCGGTTGAGGAGCAAAATCAACAACGTGCTCTTTCAGGTTAACCTTTTTCTGAATACGGTCAATAAAAGGTATTGTCACATGCACACCTACACTCCATGTGGCATGATAACCGCCCAAACGCTCAATGATATAAGCATGAGCCTGCGGTACAATTTTTATGTTGGATATAACCACAATAAATAAAATTACAAATAGAATAAATAATACTCCCATTTAAATCATCCTTCCTTTTTTTCAGATTCCCGAACAACCAGCTTTACACCTTTTACTTCTAAAACTTCTACTATTTTGCCCTCTTCTATAATGCTTTCATCATTTGATACTGCCGACCACTCCATAGCACCAAGCATTACCTTTCCTTTGGCTCCTATGTTATCAATGGTCTGGGTAACCTTTGCTATTTTGCCGGGGATATTGTCAATATTGGTTTTTTCTTTTCTGCCGTTCATTAACTTTTTTACCAACGGACGAGTAAGTATAAGCAAGATAGCTGAAACTACAAAAAATACAATTATCTGCACATTCAAGGTGGCACCTAATGCATATGCAACCAAAGCACCAAGTGAGCCTCCTGCAAACCATATGCAAATATACTGGAATGTAGCAGCTTCAAGAAGCAAAAATACTATTATTGCTATAACCCAAATCAATGCATACACTGTATTATACCTCCTTTGTTTTTAGTTCTATTACTACGATTTCAGGTCTGTTGAAAAGCCTGGGAATAAAAGTAGGATTTCCAAGACCTCGGCTTACAATCATAACTGTGTTATTATTTTCAAACTTTCCACCGAAATATTTAGGAAACAATATATTTTCTCCACCAACCCAAGATGTTCTTGGAGATGCCAGACCACCAATCAGCGGCACTCTGATATGTCCTCCGTGCATATGACCTGAAAGTATAACATCAAAGTCTTTATCCGAAAACATATCCAAAAGATTTGCTCTGTGGAACATAAAAATTTCAAACCCGTCATAGCCTCCAAGCTCTTCAATGGAATTTTTGATATAATTTTTGATATTTGCACTGCCGCAGATATATGGGTCATCAATTCCCGAAAACGCAATCTTCTTGCATTTTCTTTCGATAAAAACCCTTTGATTTCTAAGAAATCGTGCACCG
>JAZUOB010000256.1:0-4184 GCA_045604425.1 Clostridia bacterium | reverse complement strand
CTGTTTTCTTTTTCCTTCTTTGCAAGTTCAAATTTATACTTGCCGTAGTCCATAATCTTGCACACAGGCGGCTGTGCCTGAGGTGCAATCTTGACCAAGTCAAGATTCTTCTGGATAGCAAGCTCAAGTGCTTGTGATGCTGACATCACACCAAGCTGGCCTCCGTCTTGTGATACTACTCTGATCTCTTTGTCACGAATTTCCTCGTTGATCTGTAAATCCTTACTAATAACAATTCCCTCCTATCTTTGCCAAAACGCAAAAAAACGGATGCAAAACCATCCGCAAACAAACAAAAACCTTGTCTGTATTTACCGCAAAACCTTCGTCGTACGGTGAGAGCGGACACTCTGCTTGTTTTTTACACTAGTGAGTATACCAAACAATCAACTGTTTGTCAAGGTTTTTTTAAAGCCTTAGTTCTTTTTGGCAGTTTCAACAAAACCCTGCACAGCAAAAGCATCGATTATACTGCATTATGCAGCTATTATCTATTGACAACATGATTGATATAATATATAATTGTTACATATGGACTTTTGGAGTAGATGGTATGGTACAGATTTTTCAAAACGGATATGATTGCCCTGACAAGCTGAAGCTTTTTTCCGGCTTGTTTTTTACAGATGATGAATACGCTGAAGTTTCAAGCGGCTTTTCTTATGAGAGAGATATTATAAATGTATATACATCCATTTTCTTTCAAGGCAAAATATACGAAGATGACTATTATTATGATGCTTCGTCTATAAAAGATTCTAAGCTTCTAAAAAAAGCTATGGACGCAGCAGTGACAAAAAGCTTTTGCCACGCTGCTATGAAAATAAGAAAAATCAATCTACCCTGGGGTGTTATGAGCGGTATCAGGCCTGCCAAAAATGTTCGTGAATTTTTAAACAGCGGTATCAAAAGAGAAGATATTCTGCCTCTTTTGGCCTCTTTGTATGAGGTGTCAGATGAAAAGGCAAAGCTTGCTTTAAAGGTTGCAGATAACGAGCGTCAAATACTTAACCTTAAAAAGCCTAACTCTGTGAGTATATATGTGGGAATACCTTTTTGCCCTACCAGATGCCTTTATTGTTCTTTTGTATCTACTGATATAAGAGTCAGCGGCAAGTACATAGACTCATATGTAGAGCATTTGATTAAAGAAATACAAAAGACAAAAGAAGTCCTTGACCGGACCGGGCTTTCAGTTCAGAGCATTTATATCGGTGGCGGCACGCCTACTACCCTGTCCGCGGGACAGCTTGAGATGATATTTTCGGAGCTTTCAAAGCTTCAAGACCCAAAAACTCTTGATGAATACACTTTAGAAGCCGGCAGGCCCGACACCATTACAAGAGAAAAGCTTATAGCTGCAAAAGCCGGCGGCATCACAAGAATAAGCATAAACCCTCAGACTATGAATGACAAGACACTAAAAAGAGTAGGCAGAGCCCACACAGCCGATATGACAAAATGCGCATATAAGCTTGCAAGAGATGTAGGCTTTGACAATATAAATATGGACCTTATAGCAGGCTTGCCCGGTGAAAATCTTGAAGATTTCAAGTTTAGTCTTGACAGTGTACTGGAGCTTGACCCTGAAAACATCACCGTACATTCCATGTGTGTGAAAAGATCGGCAGATTTCAGATTTTCAGGCGAAGAACTTGCAAAGGCACAGGTTATGAACCAAATGCTGTCTTATACAGAAAACAAAATGGCAATGACCAAAAGAGACCCATATTATATGTATCGTCAAAAAAACATTTCCGGTAATCTTGAAAATGTAGGTTATTCAAAAGCCGGTTATATGAGCTTTTATAATATAAACATAATGGAAGAAACCCAGACAATTATAGCTCTCGGCTCCGGCGGAAGCACAAAAGTTGTCAAAGACGGAAAAATAACACGTATTTTCAACTTCAAAGACCCGAAAACCTACATCGAGCGTTTTGATGAGATACTAAAAAAGAAAGATGACCTGATCAATCTTTTTGAAAGGAAGAATTAAATATGTCACAAAGCATTACAGATAAAATATCCGGCGAATACGACAGCATTCGCTCCGACGAAGCGCTGAAAAGAAAGCAGAGAATGGCAAAATACCATTTGATATGCCCTGAGCTTGAAAGCATAAGAAATGAAATCACAGCACTTGGATACAAGCATGCAATCAAGCTTGCACAAAATCCTGAAAAAGAAGAAGAAATCAGGCAAAAGCTTGAAGGGGAAATTTCAAAGCTCAACACAAAGCGAAGCAAGCTACTTAAAGAGCATAACATTCCCGATGACTATGACAAAGTTCATTACAAATGTACAGAGTGTCAGGACACAGGCTTTGTGGGAAATGAAAAGTGCAGATGCTACAAAGTGAAGCTTGCAAAATATTCATATCAGCAATCAAACCTTGCAAAACATATGCAGGGCATCACCTTTGACAATTTTGAGCTTAAATATTTTGGCGACTCTCCCGATAAAGATGGAATATCACCAAAACAAAGAATAGAAAAGGCTTTGTCCGAAGCCAAGAGCATGGCAAATGATTTTGACAATTACAAAAAAAGCTTTTTATATTTTGGTCCGACGGGATCTGGAAAAACATTTCTTTCAGGTTGTATTGCAAACAGCCTGATTGACAAAGGCTACAGCGTTTTGTACATTACCGCCGGCAAGCTCTTTGAAATGATGGAAAACAAAAAATACAACAGACCACGTGAGGAAAGCGACGACGACCTTATCAACACTGCATACACCTGCGACCTTTTGATACTGGATGATTTAGGGGCAGAGTTCCCCTCTAAGCTAAAGGCATCCTTTGCTTATGACATATTGAATGAGCGTCTTATTCAAGGCAAAAAACTGGTTATAAACACAAATCTTGATGAAGACAAGTTGGCAGTAGAATACACCAAAAGATTTGTTTCCAGATTGTTTGAACATTTTTATGCCATGAAATTTACAACTCAGGACATCAGAAAACAAAAAATGTATGAAAGAATATAAAGAAATAACAGTGTGCTTTACAGGGCACAGACGGGTAATTCACAAGTACATAAAAGAGCCATTGATAAAAATCATAAAAGAGCTTTATGAAAACGGCTACAGATATTTTGGTGCAGGTGGCGCAGGGGGGTTTGATTTTCTGGCATCACAAGCAGTTTTAGATCTTAAAGAGATATATCCTGACATAAAGCTTATAATCGTCATTCCGTGCAAAGACTATTATGACCGCTGGACTCGTGATGACAAAAATGACTATATGGAAATACTAAAAAAAGCTGACAAAGTCAAAATTCTCAGCGACCACTATTACAGAGGGTGTATGCAGGTAAGAAACAAGCACCTGGTAGATGCAAGTTCTGTATGTGTATACTACAAATATACCGATACCGGCGGCACTGCTTTTACGGTAAACTATGCAAAGAAAACCGGTATTCACACCATAGGAGTTATATAAACTATGGATATACTGTCTTTGTTCGATTCGAGTCAATACACCAGATGTATAGCCTGCGACCGTCTTATAAGAAATGATGATATGTCAGCTATCGAGGGTAAAATAGGTATATGCAGCGATTGCAGCCGTCATCTGCCCATAGTGCCTGTAGGCTCAATATTTGACGAAAAGAATGGGTATGTCAATTACTCAATGTCTACCTTCTTCTATAAACCACCTATTAAATCACTTATACTGGATTATAAATTCAACAACTGTATAAACTACGCAGAAGTGTTTGCCCAGTACATGAAGGACTATCTTATTCCTTTTAGAGAAAACGGATTCGGTGCTGATTTGGTTATACCGGTGCCTTTATCTAAAAAGAGAATGAAGACCAGAAAATACAACCAATCACAGCTTTTATCAGAGCCTATTGCAGAATTTCTGAACATTCCTCACAGCGACAAGGCACTAAAGAGAACAGAGGATACTCCCCACCAATCAAGACTTCCGGCTTTTAAAAGAGGAGAAAATCTCAAAAAAGCCTTCACCGCCGATCCTGCTTTGGTAAAAGGCAAATCAATCCTGCTTATAGATGATGTGTACACAACCGGTAATACAGCAAAAGCCTGCGGCTTTGCACTTCACAATGCCGGTGCAAAAAATATCGTTGTGTATACACTGTCGAGAAAGTTCAGCACAACAAAAAGCAAGGAATATAAAAGCTTGCTTCAAAATTAGTTGTAAAAAAGTCACT
>JAZUOB010000255.1:0-3514 GCA_045604425.1 Clostridia bacterium | reverse complement strand
AAACCAATAGCACGAGTATAATCTCCGCCGAATTCTTCAATAAGGCGGTCGTATCTGCCACCACCACAAACAGTAAACGGACCACTTATTACCTCAAAAACTGATTTTGTGTAATAATCAAGTCCTCTAACAATTGAGTTGTCTATAACATACTCAATATCCATTGAGCTGAGCGCTTTCTTAAAACCTTCAAAATGCTCGCGACATTCATTGCAAATATTATCAAGTAATACCGGAGCACCTTCAGCAAGCTTATTACAAACCTCTGATTTACAATCAAGAATTCGCAGTGGATTTCTTTCAAATCTGCCTTTGCATGTATCACAAAGCTCATCAAACTTTGGCTTCAAAAACTCACGCAATTTTTCATTATACTTCTTTCTGCACTCAGGACATCCAATGCTGTTGATATGAACGGTCAAATCATTAAGACCAACTTGTTTCAAAAAAGTAAGAGCAAGTGAAATAATCTCAGCATCAATATCTGGGCCTAGAGCACCAAAAGCCTCAACACCAAATTGATGAAATTCTCTTAGTCTGCCTTTTTGCTTATTTTCATACCTGAAGCACGGTATATTATAAAACATCTTTGCCGGAAGTGGCTGCGCATACAAGTTGTTCTGCAAAAAGCTTCTTGCAACAGATGCAGTGCCCTCCGGACGCAATGTAACACTTCTTCCGCCCTTGTCCAAAAATGTATACATTTGCTTTTCAACAACGTCGGTAGTATCACCTACTCCACGTTCAAATAACTCTGTATGTTCAAAGGTAGGCATTCTTATTTCTTTGTATCCGAAACAATCACATACCTTTTTGAAATTTTCTTCGAGATATTGCCATTTATAGCTTTCATCAGGAAGCAAATCCTGAGTACCTTTTGGCGCATTAGTTATAAGCATTTTTATTTCCCTTTCGTAAAACAATCATTATAATTATACCGCCATACAAATATACTGTCAAGCAAAATTGTCAGAAATATCAAATAGCACAAAAAAACCCCATGATAACCGATAAATTACGATCGAATTTCTTACCTGCTATAAGCAGGTGGGTCGTTTCCTGACGGCTTTATATGTCCACTGGCATTCCATAAGGAAAGGAGGCGTATACGCCGCAGTCAGAGTAAACATCCCTTAAAAGAAGTGTTGGTAAAAAATACAGATCGAACCACGAGTAATCTCAGGGCGAAAACTTATTAGTTTTTTTTATTAAGTGCTATATGCTCGCCAGAGCATGCAACTTTTTACAAGAACACTATATCATATTACATATGAAAAATCAACTGTTATTTTATGTCAAATCCATTAACATAGTGTTACTTTTATTCTTCGAATTCTTCATTATCGCGTCTTACAAATTCTTCAAAAGCAGCTTCAAGTTCAGCATCACTTTCTATTGTAACAAGCTCAGCATCATCGCCTTCACCTTCTACTCTCATGATAAGAACTTCATCAGCTTCTTCACCGTCTGCAACTTCAATCATTGCAAAGTATGTCACTCCATCGAGTACATAAACATCGATAACTTCAAAATCAATCTTATTTCCGCTTTCATCTTCAAGTACGATGATGTTGTTGTTTTCTTCCATGTTTTAACCTTCTTTCTGCATTAAATGCGAAGTAGCAATTTTACATTACCACTACCATCATTATTTTAATACATTTTGGCAAAATTGTCAATTATTTTTTTTATACGTCATGTAGTTTTCAAGTATTATACACGCAGCAACTGTGTCAATGACGTTTTTTCTGTCTTTGCCTCTTGTATTTGTAACATTCAAAAAAGAAGCTGCGCCAACAGTAGAAAGTCTTTCGTCCCAAAGGACAATCGGACCTTTGTATATTTCTTCAAGCTTTGATTTGAACTGTTTAGTGGCATCAGCACGGAAGCCCTCAGTTCCGTCCATATTCTTTGGGAGCCCTAAAACAATTTTCTCAGGATTATATTCTTTTAGAATCTTCTCAAGCTCTAAAAGAAGTTTTGCTTCTCCTTTGTTCTTTATTGTGCCAACACCCTGAGCTGTTATTCCAAGGGGGTCTGTAACGGCTATACCGACCCTGCTGTCCCCGTAATCAATACCAAGAATTCTCAAAGTCTTTCCTCCAATTTATTTTTCTTCAAGTTCTTTTATCCCTTTAGAAAGAGTTACTAAAGATTTTTCTTTTGCAATCAATCTGCCATGTTCGCTTAAAAAAGTTTCTGAATATATCATTCCACCAAAGGTATTGCAGTGCTCTGACAAAATGCAGTGAGAGCGCTGAAAATCATCGGACGGACCGAGTACAAAATACCATTTATTATCATACTCATACAAACTGCTTTGAAGAAGTGATTCACTGCTTAAATTCACAACAGCTCTTGACAATTCCTCAAAATCCAAAAAGCAATAAGAATTTTTTGAACATACTTCTTTTTTGCAAATGACTTTTATTTTTTTGTGCTCACCTTTTATTATAACATCCTTTGAAGATGCTGCTTTCTCACCAAGACCCGATATATACAAAACCATGCCCTCTCCTGATTGTACCGCCTCAATAGCCACAGGGCATTTATATGGATTAAACCCTGTCTCTTTAAGCACATTATCCATTATATTGAAAATAAACTTTTCAAGTCTTGGAGATCGGGCAGATATTTTTTCAGGCTTCAAATTATAATATATAAGGTCCTCCATAGTAAGAGTGACCTTGATTTTACTTTTTTCAAGAATTTCAATTTTCATAATTACACCAAACATATACGCCTTTTTTAAGATTATAATATATTATACTACAAATTTTAGTATTTTGAAATAGATATTTTTTAATTATATAAAAACATACAAGCATTCATGCTTTTTCTTTTGAAAATACATCAAACTTGACTTCAACGTTCTCTCCTAAATAATTCAGGACTCTTAAGTACCCCTCATATTTGTCTTTTGTTATTTCTCGCCTTATCCACTTTGCAAGCTTTTGTTCTGTCTGGGACAGCAAATGCTCATCCCTTCTTGTTCCGGACTTTAAAACATCTACCGCCGGATAAATAGCCATTTCCTGCAAACATCTGTCAAGTCTAAGTTCCATATTCCCTGTACCTTTGAATTCTTCAAATATAACATCATCCATACGGCTTCCCGTCTCGATTAAAGCTGTAGCAATAATAGTCAGGCTCCCGCCTTCTTCTATATTTCGTGCAGCGCCAAAAAACTTTTTTGGTTTTATTAAAGCTTCACAATCAAGTCCGCCGGATAAAGTCTTGCCCATAGCCGGAATAACATGATTATACGCACGAGCAAGTCTTGTGATAGAGTCAAGCAATATGACAACATCTCTTTTATGTTCAACCATCCGGCAAGCTCGCTCTAATACCATTTCAGATATTTTGCAGTGGTTTTCAGGCGACTTGTCAAATGTGGAGCTGATAACCTCTGCATCAACAAATCTTTTTATATCAGTGACTTCTTCAGGGCGCTCATCTATTAAGAGTACAATAAGATGCACATTGGGATAATTATTGGAAATAGAGCGTGCTA
>JAZUOB010000254.1:0-4458 GCA_045604425.1 Clostridia bacterium | reverse complement strand
GGTGCGCTCTGCCATAATAGAATTCAGTGTCTCACGCATTTTGATAATACGGTCTGCATGAATTTTGATATCTGTGGCCTGACCCTGCATTCCGCCAAGGGGCTGATGAATCATTACTTCACTGTTTGGAAGAGCAAAGCGCTTGCCCTTTGCTCCTGCTGTAAGCAGGAATGCACCCATGCTTGCTGCCATACCTATACAAATAGTTGACACGTCGCATTTGATGTACTGCATTGTATCATAGATAGCCATGCCTGCTGTAATTGAACCACCCGGTGAATTGATATAAAGCTGTATATCTTTGTCAGGGTCCTTTGCTTCAAGATACAACATCTGTGCCACTACAAGACTTGCGCTTGTGTCATTTACTTCTTCTCCCAGAAAAATTATACGGTCTTCAAGCAGTCTTGAAAATATATCATAGGAGCGCTCTCCTCTGTTTGTCTGCTCTACTACTACAGGTACTAAACTCATTAAAAATCATTCCTTTCTCATAAATTGCACAAAAGGACCGCCACAATAAATTATAATGCGACAGCCCTCCGTTTTTTATAATTATTTCATTACGGCATTGTTTACAAGCATTTCTACAGTCTTGCTCATAGCCATATCTTTCTTCATGTTTTCTTTTTCTTCGTCAGAGATAAGCTCTTTAAGCTTGTCAAGCTCCATGTTGTACTTCTTAGACATATCCACAAGGTTTGTTTCAAATTCTTCTGCTTCTACTTCTATGCCTTCAGCCTTCATGATAGCCTCAATAACCAATGAAGTTGAACATGTGGTCTTTGCCTGCTCCTTGAAGTTCGCACGGAAAGCTTCCATATCACCGCCCATGTATGAAAGATATGTGTTTATATCAAGACCCTGATAGCTGAGTCTTTGTGCAAAATCATTCACACTGCGGTCTACTTCTGCTTCTACCATCGCATCAGGAAGGTCAAACTTGGCTTTTTCTACTACAGCCTTTACAACTGCATTTTCGATTTCTGCCTTTGTTCTGTCCTCAGCTTCTTTTTCAAGCTTTTCTCTAACGGACTTTTTGTATTCGTCAAGTGTATCAAACTCACTTACTTCTGATGCAAAATCATCATTAAGTTCAGGAAGCTCTTTTGTCTTTATTGACTTAACCTTGCACATAAATACTGCATCCTTACCGGCAAGGTCAGCTGCGTGATATTCTTCAGGGAACTTCACTTCAACTTTTACGTCTTCGCCTGTCTTTGCGCCTATAAGTTGGTCTTCAAAGCCGGGGATAAATGTATTTGAGCCAATTTCAAGCTCATAGTCTTCGCCTTTGCCGCCGTCAAATGCTACGCCGTCTACACTGCCGTCAAAGTCGATTACAGCTATGTCACCTTTTTCTACTGCTCTGTCTTCCACATAGATAACTCTTGCATTCTTCTTCTGTTCATTTGCGATAGCGCTGTCAACATCCTCATCTGAAACAGTATGCTCAATTTTATCTATTTTTATACCTTTGTACTTGCCAAGTTCTACTTCGGGTTTTGTTGTAACCAATGCTGTGAACACGATTGGCTTGCCATTTTCAATCTCGCCATCGATATCAATCTCAGGTCTTGCTACTATATCAAGCTCTGATTCCTTGCTTGCAGCCTCATAAGCTTCTGGAAGTACTGCGTTGATTGCATCTTCATAAAAAACTCCTGTGCCGTACATCTTCTCGATTACGTTTCTTGGAGCTTTGCCTTTGCGGAAGCCGGGCACAGTAATCTTGCCTCTGTTTTTCAGGTAAACATTGTTTACTGCCTTTTCAAATTCCTCAAAAGAAACCTCAAATGTCAATTTTACAAGATTCTTTTCTACTTGTTCTGTTTTTACAGCCATCTTGTATGTTCCTCCTATCATTAGGGATACCCCTCTTTAATCTAACATCCGTCCCATTATACCATGTATCTTATAAGATTTCAATGGCTTTTTTTATTTTTATGGTTTTTTGATATTTTCTCGTATTTTGAAAGCTTTGTAAAGTGCAATTTATATAAACAAGTCTTTACAGATTATAGATAAAGCTTGCAAACACCGCCGCCATTGGCAGAGTTATTCCCGACAAAAGTGTGGATATTGCAAATATCTCTGACGCCATAATAGCGTTTTTACCGTAGCGGATTGCAAAAAGTGTACAGATTGTAGCTGTAGGGCATGCCGCAGCTATAACATTGCTTGTAAACACCATGTCCGTGGGGACCGGCAGAAGCTTGAAAACCAAAACTACTACCAAGGGTACAATCACAAGCTTTACTATTGTGGGCCACATTATTTTTATCTTTCCCAATGCACGAAAGACATCTGCTTCTGCAATCGTGGCTCCTGCTACAAGCATCGCAAGAGGTGTGTTCAGCTCTTTTATATAATTAAGTGCTGTGGCAGGAATTCGGTGTATTTTAAAACCTGTAAAAAAGCATATAAGTGCCAGAATAACACTTATAATTGTAGGTGACTTAAACACTTTCAAAAACTCTTTTATTCCGCCTGCACCTTTTATCCAGATAACCCCGTGTGACCACACAAAGATATTGAACAGTGTAATGTATGCTGTCAGATACATTACACCCTCGCTTCCAAACAACCCCTGAATCAAGGGTATGCCCATAAAGGCACAGTTTGTATAGGCTATACTGAACCTTGCGATATTATAATCCTTTGTCTTTTTGCCAACAAGCACCGATGCCAAGAGAATTCCTATCGGGATAGAGATAATTGACAACACAAAAGACCACAAAAGACCATTCATAATTCTTGGGGTAAAGTCCTGCTGAAACACCATAAATATAAGTGCCGGACAAACTATTGTAAGCACAATCTCCGAAATCTGTCTTCTGCCCTGGGGTGTGATAACTCCTGTCTTGTACAACACATATCCAACTAATATTATAAGAAACATTATTGCTATCTGCTCGAATATAGGTGCTGCGTATTCCATAAAATACTCCTTTATTTTCTGGCTCTTGCCTTTGCACGAAGGTCTGTTTTCAAAATTCTTTTTCTCATTCTGAGGTTTTCAGGTGTAACCTCCAAAAGCTCGTCATCTGCAAGAAATTCAAGGCACTGCTCTAAGCTAAACTGCCTTGGCGGAACAAGTCTAAGAGCATCATCGGAGCCGGATGCACGGGTATTGGTTGCGTGCTTTTTCTTGCACACGTTCACAACCACGTCTTCAAGTCTTGCATTTTCACCAACTATCATACCCTCATACACCTTTATACCGGGGCCTACAAAAAGTGTGCCACGCTCCTGTGCATTATAAAGGCCGTAGGTGATAGTTTCTCCGTCCTCCCACGCAATAAGCGCGCCTCTGGTTCTGCCTTGGATATCACCCTTATATTCTTCGTATTTTTCAAGTATACTATTGACTATTCCTGTACCCTTTGTAGCAGTCAAAAGCTCATTTCTGTAGCCGATAAGACCTCTTGAGGGGATAAGGAACTCAAGTCTTGTATAGTTTTGAGCTGTAGGTGACATGTTGGTCATCTCACCCTTTCGGTTGATAACAGAGTCCATTACAACACCCGTATATTCATCAGGCACGTCTACAGTAAGATGCTCTATAGGCTCACACAATACTCCGTCTATCTTTTTGTATATTACCACCGGGTTTGACACCTGGAATTCATAGCCTTCACGCCTCATATTCTCTATAAGCACGGAAAGATGAAGCTCTCCTCTTCCTGACACTATAAATGCTTCTGTTGTATCAGTTTCTGACACTCTCAGCGCCACATTTGAGTCAAGCTCACGGAAAAGTCTGTCACGAAGGTGTCTTGAGGTAACGAATTTACCTTCTTTGCCTGCAAATGGACTGTCATTTACACTAAAGGTCATAGACAAAACCGGTTCATCTATTTTCACAAAGGGCAACGGGTCGATATTATCAGGTGCGCAAAGTGTCTCACCGATATTGATATCTGCCATACCTGAAATTGCCACCATGTCTCCGGCGCCTACACTATCGCATACACCTTTACTGAGGCCCTCAAAAGTATAAAGCTTCGTAGCCTTGCCAAAGTCCACCTTGCCTTCTTCCCTACATATAGCAAGTCTGTCGCCGGTGTTTACTTTGCCCCTTTGAATTTTGCCTACTGCAATTCTGCCTGTATACTCATCATAATCTATGTTGGAAACAAGCATCTGGAAAGGTCCGTCATCATCACAATCAGGGCATGGTATAGAGTTTACGATAAGTTCAAAAAGCTCAGTCAGATCACTGTTTGGCTTTTCAGGGTTATATTCAGCTGTAGCCCAGCCATCACGTCCTGATGCATATATAACAGGAGTGTCAAGCTGCTCTTCTGTAGCACCTAAATCTATAAACAGTTCCAGCACCTCGTCTACCACTTCATATGGTCTGGCATTGGGTCTGTCTACTTTATTCACCACAATAATAGGCTGAAGATTAAGTGCCAATGCTTTTGAAAGCACAAATCTTGTCTGTGGCATACA
>JAZUOB010000253.1:0-5490 GCA_045604425.1 Clostridia bacterium | reverse complement strand
ACATGGTTTTATGTATGTGGTATAATGATTTCATCAAAAATGAAATCAACTAAGTTTGCCTGACGGCGAATCACCAACTTATTCATCACACGGAGGCAAGAATATGATAAACATAATTCTAAATGGATGTAACGGCAAAATGGGTCAGGTTATAACCGCCCTTGCCAAAGACAATGAAAATATAAATATTGTAGCCGGTTTTGATATTTCAGACCATATCACAAATACATATCCTGTATACCGAGATCCTTTTTTGTATGACAAAGAAGCAGATGTAATAATTGACTTTTCTCATCCCAGCTCGTTTGAAACAATAATGTCCTATGCAAAAAAACGTAATCTTCCTATCATTGTATGCACTACCGGGCTATCTAATCAACAAAAGAACATGATGGATTCATATGCCGAAAGTATACCGGTGTTTTTCTCAGCTAATATGAGTCTTGGAATAAATCTTCTTATTGACCTTGCGAAGAAAGCTACAAAGCTTCTTTCAGAAAACTTTGATATAGAAATTATAGAAAAGCATCACAACCTTAAAATCGATGCTCCCTCCGGCACTGCTCTGGCTATTGCAGATGCTATCAGTGAGGACACAGCATATGAAGCCGAATATGTATATGACCGTCACACTTCCAGAAAGAAGAGAAAGAAATCTGAAATCGGCATCCATGCAATTCGCGGTGGCACTATTGTTGGTGAACATTCTGTCATATTTGCAGGCACAGACGAAATCATCGAGCTTAAGCACTCCGCTGCCAGCAAGGAAATATTTGCAGTAGGTGCACTGAAAGCCGCCATGTTTATGAAAGGAAAAAAAGCCGGTATGTACTCCATGAACGACTTGATTGCCTCTCTTGATATGTAAGTTTTGCACAGTAAATATCCATTGTTTTTCTAACAGAAGTAAATAATGCACAAAAAACACCGTCTATTTTCTCCTAAAATGACGAGTGTTTTTTTGTTTACTTTATTTTGGTATGGGTATATAATGTTTATAAGACTTTAAGACATCTGTCTTAATTATAAAAGAACAGGAGGTAATGCATATGAAGGAATATGCTATGGACGAAATTCGCAATGTGGCAATAATGGGGCACGGAAAGTGCGGAAAGACCACAATGACAGAAGCAATGCTTTTTAATGCCGGTACAACTGACAGAATAGGCAAGGTTGCTGACGGAAATACAACAAGTGATTTTGACCCTGAAGAGATTAAGCGAGGCTTTTCAATATCTACTGCCCTTGCACCAATCGAATGGAAGGGTATGAAATATAATATTTTGGATACTCCGGGATTTTTTGATTTTGTGGGCGATGTGAAAGAAGCTGTACGTGCAGCTGACTCTGCTCTCGTAGTACTTAGCGGCAGAAGTGGTGTGTCTGTTGGTACAGAACAAGTTTTCTCATATGCAAAATCAAGAGGCATTCCCACAATGTTCTTTGTAAATAAAATAGATGACGACCGCGCCAGCTATGAAAAAACACTTGAACAGATGAAGCAGGTATTCGGCAAAGGTGTGACTCCTTTTGTATATCCAATCAGAGAAAATGATGAATTCAAAGGCTTTGTTGATATTGTGGACATGACAGCCCGCCGCTATGAAGGTATGGACAGAGTAGATATCCCTGTTCCCGATGGTATGGCAGATACAGTTGCACCCTTAAGAGAAATGATTATGGAAGCTATCGCCGAAACAGACGAAGAATTGATGGTTAAATACTTCAACGGCGAAGAGTTCACTTTTGATGAAATCAAAAAGGCTATCAGAAAGGGTGTAAAGGACGGCAGTATCTATCCTGTATACTGCGGCTCCGGTCAGAACAATATAGGTGTTCGAAGCCTTATGGACGGTATTGGCAAGTACTTGCCTGCACCATCTGAAATTGAGCAGATAGCATACACAGCATCAAACGGTGAGCCAGTAGAAGTGGTACAATCAGAAGATGAGGCTACAGCTGCTTTGGTATTCAAGACAGTAGTTGACCCGTATGTAGGCAAGATGTCCATGTTCCGTGTTTATTCCGGTGACGTGAATGCTGACTCAACCCTTTATAATCCAAACAAGAGTTCTCAGGAAAAGATAGGCAAGGTATTCCTCCTTGCAGGCAAAAAACAGCTTGAAGCCAAACGCATCAAAGCCGGTGATATCGGTGTTGTAGCAAAGCTTGACAAGACCAAAACAGGTGATACTCTTTGCGATATAGGCAAGGATATCATTCTTACAGGTATAGATTTCCCACAGCCTGTACTTTCTATGGCAGTACAGCCAAAAGAAAAAGGCGATGAAGAAAAAATAATCAGCGGTCTTACAAAGCTTATGGATGAAGACCCCACATTTAATGTGACGAATAATACAGAGACAAAGCAGACACTCATAAACGGTCTGGGCGAACAGCATATAGATGTACTTATCAGCAAGCTCTCTTCAAAATACGGTGTGAACGTGACCTTGACAGAACCTATAGTTCCTTACAGAGAGACTATCAGGGGCAAAGCCAAGGTAGAAGGCAAACACAAAAAGCAATCCGGTGGTCATGGTCAGTATGGTCATGTATGGATTGAATTTGAGCCTGGTATTTCAGAAGACCTTATCTTTGAAGAAAACGTATTCGGTGGCAGTGTTCCAAAGAACTATTTCCCTGCAGTTGAAAAAGGCCTCAGAGACTCTTGTCTGCATGGTGTTCTTGCAGGATATCCTGTTGTAAACATGAAAGCTACCTTGGTAGACGGCTCATACCACCCTGTAGACTCTTCGGAAATGGCGTTTAAGACAGCAGCAGGTATTGCGTTCAAGGAAGGCATGAAAGCAGCAAATCCAATACTTCTCGAGCCTATCGGTTATTTGAAAGCATATATCCCTGAAAGTATAATGGGGGATATTATCGGAGATATCAATAAGCGCCGCGGACAGATAATGGGTATGGGTGAAAGCGACAAACCGGGGCTTAATATGATAGAAGCTGAAGTGCCTATGTCAGAAATGCACAAGTACGCAACTGACCTTCGCTCAATGAGTCAGGGCAGAGGCGAATTCTCATTTGAATTCACCAGATATGATGCAGCTCCACAGCAGGTAACTGAAAAGGTTATTGCTGAAGCAAAAAAAGCTGAATAATACAAAAAACCGCAATTTAAAATTGCGGTTTTTAATTTATCACTTTATTTTAGTGTGAACAGAAAATTTGTGTGCTTACCCGACGAAGTGCGTGTGTACACCAAGTGGTGAAGTTCGTTTGTATGTTCAATGGCATTAAATCATTGAATGGTCATGACATTATCAACATTCCCGAAGAATTGATTGGAGCTTTTTTAGCCTATCCTTATCCATCGGTTCTACATTCTCCAGAGGAAATTTTATGCCAAGATCATTATATTTTGTAATACACATATTTTCAAAAGGCAAAAGCTCTACTTTTTTGATACATTTCTTGCCTTTTATAAGCTCTTGAAACTCTTTGATATGTTTCTCTGTATCATTGATGCCCGGAACTATCACCTGACGTATACATACAGGCACCGAAGCTTCTTCGCACAGGTCCAAAAATTCCAAAACAGCCTTAAGACTTCCTCCGGTATACTTCGAATAAGCCTCTTCGGTATTCATCTTGATATCCAAAATCACCAGGTCGCAAAGCTCTATTATATCTTTTGGTGTGTCCTTTCCCAAAAAACCGCTGGTATCAATAGCTGAATGAATTCCGTTTTGCCTTGATAAAATCAATAGCTCTCTCAGAAAATCCGGCTGCAAAAGCACTTCGCCTCCTGAAAAGGTTACTCCGCCTTTTTCGCCGTAATAGACCTTATATCTTTCTATCTTTTCAAAAAGTTTTGCAGCGCTTATTTCCTCGCCGCCCTGAAGGCTCTGGGTTTCAGGGTTGTGGCAATACACACATCTTAGCGGACAGCCCTGAAAAAACACTACAGTTCTCACTCCCGGCCCGTCAAGAGCGCTGCCGGTGAAAATTGAATTTATTTTTCCCATCTTCTGACCCTTTATCAAATATGGCTATGGAAAGTTCTGTTTATAACCTCAAGCTGCTGCGCTTTTGAAAGACGACAGAAATTAACAGCATATCCTGACACACGTATTGTAAGGTTGGGATATTTTTCAGGATGCTCATATGCGTCCATAAGCTTTTCTCTGTCAAGAACATTTATATTTATGTGATGTGCCCCGTTTTTGAAATATCCGTTGAGTATGTTTGTAAGATTGTCTACTCTTTCTTCCTCGCTTGATCCAAGGGTTGTCGGCATAATTGAGAAAGTATTTGATGTTCCGTCACGGGTGATTGAATAAGGTATCTTTGACACAGAATTCAATGAAGCAAGCGCACCGTTTTTGTCTCTGTTATGCATTGGATTTGCACCCGGTGCATATGGTTCTCCGGCCTTTCTTCCGTCAGGTGTAGCTCCTGTCTTTTTGCCGTACATTACATTTGATGTAATGGTGAGAACTGAAAGTGTAGGCACTGCATCTCTGTATGTCTTTGTCTTTTTCAGGTTTGTATTTATATTATCAAGAACGTATATTGCAAGATTATCCACTCTGTCATCATCGTTGCCGAACTTGGGGAAATCGCCTACAGTTTCAAAGTCCTTGATATATCCGTTTTCGTTTCTTATAACCTTTACCTTTGCATACTTGATAGCACTAAGTGAGTCTGCTATTACAGATAATCCGGCAACACCACATGCCATAAATCTGCCAACTTGAGTGTCATGAAGTGCCATTTGTATTTTTTCATAAGAATACTTGTCGTGCATATAGTGAATAACATTGAGAGTGTTGATATACAATCTGCATATCCAATCACTATAAGTCTCAAATCTTTCGATAACCTTGTCAAAATCAAGATATTCATCAGGATATACCTCTGATTTTGGTGCTATCTGTGTGCCTGTTTTTTCGTCGCAGCCGCCATTGAGTGCTAAAAGCAAAAGCTTGGGCAAATTGCATCTTGCTTCGAAAAACTGCATCTGCTTGCCTATCTTCATGGCAGATACACAGCAAGCTATAGCATAATCATCTCCGTATATCTTGCGCATCTGGTCATCATTTTCATACTGGATTGAGTCTGTATCGATAGAAACCTTTGCACAGAATTTTTTGAAGTTTTCCGGCAAATGCTCAGACCACAAAACTGTCAAGTTCGGCTCGGGTGCAGTGCCAAGATTATAAAGAGTATTCAGAATTCTGTAGCAGTTCTTTGTGACAAGAGTCTTATTGTTGTTTTCCTGCATACCGCCGATGCTCTCTGTCACCCATGTAGGATCTCCGCCAAAAAGCTCATTATAATCAGGAGTACGAAGCTGACGCACAATACGAAGCTTCATTACAAAATCATCCATAAGCTCCTGGGCCTCGATTTCTGTAATAGTGCCGTTTTCTAAATCTCTTTGTACATATATATCAAGAAATGTGCTGACTCTGCCAAGTGACATAGCTGCACCGAAGTCGGAGGCCAAGCGGTCTTAGGAAGACAATA
>JAZUOB010000252.1:0-4025 GCA_045604425.1 Clostridia bacterium | reverse complement strand
GCTTTTGATATCTTGTCGTATTCTTTCTTGGTCTTTGATAGCTGCTTAAGCAGTTCAAATAGTGACATTTCGTCCCTAAGCTCAAAACCGGTTTCCTCTTTGAGTATTTGATAGAATATCAAAGGTGATACCTCGGCATTTAAAACTACTTCGCCAACTCCAAGATCCATACCTTCGATTTTTGATGACTCGATATATTCAAACATTCCGATTTCTTCTGCCAGAGTTTTTGCATGTCTCACTTTGCAAAGATCAGTGATTTTTTCTGGAAGAGAATCGGTTATGGATTTTTTCAGCCAGTGTTCGTTGCCTAAAGCGGAAAACCAGGACGGCACTTTGATATTTATTTCTTTAAGTGGGAATTCGAAGAGTACAGCTTCTATGATTGTATGTATATCGCCGGCGTCCAGTTTGGCACAGTTTACAGGCACTACCGGAACTTCATACTCTGATTCCATGCTGCATTTTAGATTGTAAGTTTCCTCGCAGTCTGGCTGTGTAGTGTTTAAGAGAATAATGAAAGGTTTGTTTATTTCCTTTAGTTCGCCTATGACTCTTTTTTCTGCATCTATATAATCATCTCGTGGTATTTCTGTTATACTTCCGTCTGTCGTGATAACAAGTCCTATGTTGGAATGTTCGCAAATGACTTTCTTTGTGCCTATTTCTGCAGCATCATAAAAAGCCATTGGCTCATTACTCCAAGGCGTTGATACCATTCTTGGCTCTTCGTTTTCGATGTATCCCAGCGCACTGTCAACAATATAGCCTACACAATCAATCATGCGGACCTTCAGGTGAGCGTTGTCACCAAGAGAAATCTCTACTGCTTCATTTGGGATAAATTTTGGCTCGGTAGTCATGATTGTTCTGCCGGCTGCAGATTGCGGAAGCTCGTCTTTTGCACGTTCCGCTTGATAGGTGTTCTCTATATTGGGTATTACCAACAAGTCCATAAACTTTTTGATAAATGTGGATTTGCCGGTACGTACCGGGCCTACGACTCCTATATAAACGTCACCGCCGGATCGTTCAGCTATATCGTTGTAAATATTGTACTCTGCCATAAGAAAAGTTCCTCCTAACGCATTTGTTTATTACAGCTATATGCACAGCTCAGGAGTAATATTCCGCTATTTTGAAAAAAACCGAAATAGGGTTTTTATGTCGTATATACGCGAAACACACTGTTTAAGAGGGAAGTTGTACAAAAACAGCTTGGAATAAATGGGTATTTTTGTATGAATATATTGTTGACAAAATAATACTTTGATGATAGACTAAAGTAGTATGATTATGATAAAATTGCCTGATTTGTCGGTTTTGGCAATTTGTAGCCGGCAGCTTTCGGGCAAAAAAACAACGTATTTATTATGTATGAGGTGATAAATTAATGGTGCATCAGGTAAAAGCAGGTAAGAATACCCGTCTTAGCTACTCCAAAATCAAAGAACCTTTGCCAATGCCGAATCTTATTGAAGTTCAAAAGAATTCGTATCAGTGGTTCTTAGAGGAAGGGCTCAAGGAAGTTTTTGAGGACGTTTCCCCAATTACTGACCATTCAGGAAATCTTGTTCTTGAATTCTTTGATTATACTTTAGAGTATAATCCTAAGTGGTCTGTTGAGGAATGTAAAGAAAGAGACGCAAAATATGCGGCTCCTCTTAAAGTGTCTGTAAGACTTATCAATCAGGAGACTGGTGAAATCAAAGAACA
Source organism: Clostridia bacterium (assembly GCA_045604425.1). Lineage (GTDB taxonomy): Bacteria > Bacillota > Clostridia > UBA1381 > UBA1381 > RGIG9115. The sequence goes on along the minus strand of JAZUOB010000252.1, from coordinate 2,309 downwards.
AGAAATCTTTATGGGTGATTTCCCGCTTATGACAGAGCAGGGAACATTCATCATCAACGGTGCTGAACGTGTTATTGTCAGTCAGCTTGTTCGTTCACCGGGCATATATTATGCATTCGACCGTGATAAGACAGGTAAGCCTTTGTATACATCTACTGTAATCCCATACAGAGGTGCATGGCTTGAATATGAAACAGACTCCAATGATGTATTCTACGTTCGTATCGACAGAACAAGAAAGCTTCCGGTGACTGTTCTTATTCGTGCGCTTGGAAGTATAGATAATCCTCATATGTTGGAAAAGAATTCTGCAATCATAGAAATGTTTGGAGAAGATCCTAAGATTCTTGCTACTTTTGAGAAGGACAAGATTGACAACCGCGATGAAGCTTTGCTTGAAATTTACAAAAGACTTCGTCCCGGTGAGCCTTTGAATGTTGAGAATGCAGAGTCTCTTATTTTCAATATGCTCTTTGATCCGAAGAGATATGATCTTGCAAAGGTTGGACGTTATAAGTACAACAAGAAGCTTGAAATGTACACAAGAATCAGAGGCAAGCAGCTTGCCCGTGACGTTGTAGATCCAAGAACAGGCGAAATAATTGCAAATGCCGGCGATGTGCTTTCTGATGAAATGGCACATAAAATCGATAGAGCAGGTGTGAATGTTGTATTTCTTACAATAGAAGAAAGAGAAGTCAAGGTATTCTCAAATGATATGGTATATCTTTGTGAATATGTTGACCAGAAAGTATGCAAAGCTCTTATAGAAGCTGGCATTGAAAACTGCAAGACAGAAGAAGAACTTTATACTTTCAAGGTTTCAAGAAAAGAACTTGAAGCAGTGCTTCAAAAAATCGATGAAATGGTAGAGTCAAAAGAAATCAGTAAAAAGTCTGTTCCTGAAGAAACAGCACAGTTGATTTCGCGAGCTATGCCACAGCTTTCACCAAAGCATGTAATACGTGAAGATATTCTTGCATCAATCAATTATGTTATAAATCTTTCAAACGGCACAGGTGATGTTGATGATATCGACCACTTGGGCAACAGAAGACTCAGAAGCGTTGGCGAATTGTTGCAAAACCAGTTCAGAATCGGTCTTTCAAGAATGGAAAGAGTTGTACGTGAGAGAATGTCAACTCAGGATCTTGAAATTATAACACCTCAATCACTTATAAATATAAGACCAATAATTGCTGCAATCAATGAGTTCTTTGGCTCATCACAGCTTTCACAGTTCATGGACCAGCCAAACCCTCTTGCTGAGCTTCGTCACAAGAGAAGAATTTCAGCACTTGGCCCCGGTGGTCTTTCAAGAGAAAGAGCAGGCTTAGAAGTTCGTGACGTTCACTATTCTCACTACGGAAGAATGTGTCCTATCGAGACTCCAGAAGGACCAAACATCGGTCTTATCACTTCACTTGCTACATTCTCAAGAATAAACCAATACGGATTTATTGAAGCACCTTACAGAAAGGTTGATAAAGCTACAGGTTGTGTTACAAATGAAATTGTATACATGACAGCAGATATGGAAGATGAATTTACTATCGCTCAGGCAAATGAGCCTCTTGATGAAAACGGTAAATTCATGGATAAGAGAGTATCTGCACGTTATCGTGATGAAATCATAGAAGTTTCTGCTGACGGTATTGATTATATGGATGTATCTCCAAGACAGCTTGTATCAGTTGTTACAGCTTGTATTCCGTTCCTTGAAAACGACGACGCCAACCGTGCGCTCATGGGTTCAAACATGCAGTGTCAGGCAGTACCTCTTCTTACTACTGATTCACCTATTGTTGGTACCGGTATCGAGCATAAGGTTGCTCAGGACTCAGGTTCTGCAATTCTTGCAAGAGAACGCGGAACAGTTGAAAAGGTGGATTCAGAATTTATTGAAATCAAGGGCGAAAGCGGAGCTGTGCACTCACATAAGCTTACAAAGTTCGCACGTTCTAACCAGAGCACATGTATCAATCACAGACCTATTGTCAAGGTAGGAGAAAAGGTTGAAAAGTCACAGATAATCGCAGATGGACCGGCTATGTCAAACGGAGAGCTTGCTCTTGGTAAGAATATTCTTATCGGCTTTATGACATGGGAAGGTTATAACTACGAGGATGCTGTTTTAATCAGTGAAGACCTTGTAAAAGAAGATGTATTTACATCTATTCATATAGAAGAATACGAATGTGAAGCAAGAGACACAAAACTCGGACCTGAGGAAATCACACGTGATATTCCGAACGTCGGCGAAGATGCACTAAAAGACTTAAACGAAAAAGGTATCATTCGTATCGGTG
>JAZUOB010000251.1:0-2808 GCA_045604425.1 Clostridia bacterium | reverse complement strand
CAGAAAGGCACAGGCTTTGAAATTTGTTCTTGAAAATACACGTATCAGCTGTGATGAGAGGGATAGATTCCCGGCAATTTGTTCAGTTGACCGACCACTTAATCAGACGCTTATCGGTGCTTGGAGAAAAGAAGTTTTTGAGGAACTTATACCTGAAGTTGAAGCAAAAAGAAGCGAATTGGAAGATAAAGGTATATCTACTATATGGCCGGATTATGACCATAGTGTTCCGGTGTGGGACAGAGTCATTCCTCTTGGCTTCCCCGGCATTTTGAAGGAAGCAAATGAAGCATGGGAAAATCACAAAGCAAAAGGCGAGCTTACAGAAAAGGAAACTGCACTTTTTGAGGGTATGGATATTACCTATAGAGCAATTATTGCTTTTGTAGGACGTCTTGCAGATTTCTGCCAGATTCCTAAAATGAAAAACTCTTTAGAAAGACTTAAAACTGGTGCGCCTGAATCCTTTTATGATGTGCTTATGCTGATTTATCTGTATTTCATGATAAGTGAGCATATTGAGGGCTTGCAGGCTCGTTCACTTTCTAATATGGATAGACTTTTGTACCCATTCTATTTAAAGGATTTGGAAAAGGGAATAACAGAGCAGGAAATTCGTGAGGATATTGCGTATTTCTATATGCAGTTCACTGCAATAGGCAACTATTGGGGTCAGCCAATGTATCTTGGCGGAACGAAAGCCAATGGTGAAACAGAAGTCAATGAGCTTTCATATATACTTCTTGACGTGTATGATAAAATGGGCATTTATAACCCCAAAATACAGATTAAAATTGCTGATAACACACCAAAGAAGTTTGTTTGCACAGCTCTTGATATGATTAGACGAGGACACAACAGTATAGTGTTTGTGTGCGAAGAAACAATGATAAAGGCACTTATGCAAAGAGGAGCAACTTATGAACAGGCAAGACTTTGTCATGTTACAGGCTGTTATGAATATTCATGCCAGAGATCTATGGGTACAGGTATGAACTATACAAATCTTATGAAGCCTTTTGTATATGCACTCTATGGCGGTATGGATGCCTATTCAAGAGAGCATGTAGCGCTCAAAACACCAATGCAGTTTGAGACTTTTGAGGATTTCTACAATGCGTATAAGCAGCAGCTTGCACACCTTATAGATACAATTATAGCTACCAATAATGCTTTTGAAAATTATCTTTCATATATCAATCCTCAGTCCATGCTTTCAGCAACATTTCCTTCATGCCTTGAAAAGAAACGTGATGCGTTGAACGGCGGTGGTATTTCAAACAATACTACAGTTGAAATTGGATTTTTGGCAAATGCAGCCGATTCGCTCACAGCTGTAAAGGAATTGGTTTTTGATAAGAAAGAACTTACCCTTGACCAGCTTAGAACTATCCTTGATGCAAATTATGAGGGTTATGAGCATATAAGACAGAGAATACTTAGAGATTGTGACCATTTTGGCAATAATAAGGATGTGCCTGATAATTTCGCTGTAGAAATTGTTGATTTTGTAACTGACCACTTAAAAGGCAAGAAAAATGCTAGCGATCGTGGCGGATGTTGGGGCACAAGCACCCATGTAGCAAGACAGTCCTATGACCAGGGTAAATTTACAGCAGCATCTCCCGACGGAAGACTAAGTGGTACGGAGCTTTCAAAAAATGTTTCGGCATCTCTGGGCATGAGCAAAGAGGGAGTAACCGGAGCAATATTGTCTGCAACTAAAATTGATGCTACAAAGATTGATTGTGATGTGGCGCTCGACTTTGCAATACATCCAACAGCAGTTAAGGGTGAGGACGGTCTGGAAGCGATGTATGCTTTGCTGCGTACATTTATGAACAGAGGCGGCCATGCAATCCATATAAATGTATTCGATGCAGCTACACTTCGTGACGCTCAAAAGAATCCGGAAAAGTATGAAGATTTGCAGATTAGAGTATGCGGTTGGAATGTTTTGTTTAATAATATCACACCTGAAGAACAAGAAGGCTTTATCCGTCAGGCAGAAGCACTTCAATAAATGAATAACAACGTATAATATACTGCATAGTCGGTGTAAAATGAAAGGAAAATAATTTTATGGCAAAGAGTGTAAGTTGGAATTATTCACCGTATAAGCCGTATTTCTTCGAGTCCGGTGATATATATATTTCAAGAGTTGTTCCTGAGCCTTCCTTGATACATTTTGAATGGCTTTCAATAGGTGATGTGGAATATGATATATATTACAGAAAAAGAGCTGTTTATTGCGTAGATAAGCAGGAACTTGAATTCAAGCTTTATGGCACTACAAAAGCTAATGAATGTACAATTGACGGCCTTGAAACTGATATGGATTATGAATTTTATGTCCAGTCAGGTGATAAAAAAAGCCGTACTAGACTTGCTCATACAGGAGAACATATAGGTATTGCAGTGAACTATCTGCATCCGGAAGATAAGGTTTATTCTTTTTCAGGCAATTGTCTGTGCTCGCCTTCTTTGGTTCGTCATCCGGATGGATATTTATTATCATCTATGGATATATTCAAGGCAGGAGCACCTCAAAATTTGACACTGATTTTCCGTTCGGACGATGAGGGCAAGACCTGGCACTATGTATCGGAGCTTATGCCGTGTTTTTGGGCAAAAATGTTTATACATAATGGTGAACTGTATGTGCTTTCTTGTTCTACGGAGTATGGTGATGTTTTGATAGGCAAATCACAAGACGGCGGCAAGACTTTTGAAGGGCCTTATGTTCTTTTAAGAGGCTCAGGCAACTTCAGGCAAGGCGGATGCCACAAAAATCCCCAAAACGTCATG
>JAZUOB010000250.1:0-2859 GCA_045604425.1 Clostridia bacterium | reverse complement strand
CACATGTAAGCTTACCCTTAATGTAAAAGAGGGTATTATCCAGGAAGCACTTGTTGAAACAGTAGGATGTTCAGGTATGACTCACTCTGCTGCTATGGCATCAGAAATTCTTATCGGCAAGACAATTCTTGAAGCTCTTAATACAGACCTTGTTTGTGATGCTATCAATACAGCTATGAGAGAACTTTTCCTCCAGATTGTATACGGAAGAACACAGACAGCTTTCTCAGAGGACGGTCTTCCAATAGGTGCCGGTCTTGAAGACCTTGGTAAAGGTCTTAGAAGCCAGGTTGGTACTACATATGCAACTTTGGCAAAAGGACCAAGATATCTTGAACTTGCTGAAGGATATATTACAAAGATTGCAGTTGATGATAAAGATCAGATTATCGGTTATAAATTTGTTCACCTTGGCAAAATGATGGAAATGATTGCTAAGGGCATGGACGCAAACGAAGCTCTTGAAAAAGCAAGCGGACAGTATGGTCGTGTAGATGATGCTGCTCGTCTTCTTGATCCAAGACATGAATAATCTGAAAAGAAGGATATAAAAATGGCTTTATTTGAAAGTTATGAAAGAAGAATAGACCAAATCAACGCAGAACTTGCAAAGCATGGTATCAGCTCTATTGAAGAAGCAAAGCAGATTTGCGATGATAAAGGTATAGACGTATATAATATGGTTAAGAGCATTCAGCCAATCTGTTTTGAAAATGCATGCTGGGCATACATTGTAGGTGCTGCTATTGCTATCAAAGACGGATGCACAAAGGCTGCAGATGCTGCAGAAAAAATCGGTGTTGGTCTTCAATCATTCTGTATCCCTGGTTCAGTTGCGGATGACAGAAAGGTTGGTATCGGCCATGGTAATCTGGGAGCAATGCTTCTCCGTGATGAGACAAAGTGTTTTGCGTTCTTGGCAGGTCATGAATCTTTTGCTGCTGCAGAGGGTGCTATAGGTCTTGCAAGAAGTGCTAATAAGGCAAGAAAAGAAGATCTTAGAGTTATCCTCAATGGTCTTGGTAAAGATGCGGCACAGATTATCTCAAGAATCAACGGCTTTACATATGTAAAGACAAAGTTTGATTATTATACAGGTAAAGTTGAAGTTGTAGAAGAAATCAAGTACTCTGACGGCGAACGTTCAAAGGTACGTTGCTATGGTGCTGACGATGTTCGTGAAGGTGTTGCTATCATGCACCTTGAAGGAGTTGACGTTTCTATCACAGGTAACTCAACAAACCCAACTCGTTTCCAGCATCCTGTTGCAGGTACTTACAAGAAAGAATGTATCGAACAGGGCAAGAAATATTTCTCAGTTGCTTCAGGCGGCGGTACAGGTCGTACACTTCACCCTGACAACATGGCAGCAGGTCCTGCTTCCTATGGTATGACAGATACAATGGGAAGAATGCACTCAGATGCACAGTTCGCAGGTTCTTCATCAGTCCCGGCTCATGTTGAAATGATGGGACTTATCGGCGCAGGTAACAACCCAATGGTTGGTATGACTGTTGCAGTTGCAGTTGCAGTTGAAGAAGCAATGAATAAATAATAATTTGAATATGATTGAAAAAAGCACCGAAAATCTGTATTTTCGGTGCTTTTTTATGTTGAAATGAAGTTTTCCTTGAAATACATGGTGTTTTGTTGTATAATTCATAAAGGAGGTATGTATTATGATTGAAAATAGATTTTCGGACGGCAAACCATATTATTCTCTGGACAATTATTTCAAAACAAAATATGGAGCAAAAGTTTTCAAGGTTTCACTGAATGCCGGATTTACGTGCCCCAATATTGACGGAACAAAGGGAGTGGGGGGTTGCACCTACTGCTCATCATCCGGAAGTGGTGATTTTGCAGGCAATCCTGACAATTCCCTTGAAAAACAATTTGTTGACATAGTAGAGTTTATGCATAAAAAATGGAAAACAGCAAAGCTGTACATGCCGTATTTCCAAGCACATACAAATACATACGCCTCTGTGGACAGGCTGAAAAAAGCATTTGAACCGTTTCTTGAAAAGGAAGGGGTAGTGGGTCTTGATATTGCCACACGTTCTGATTGTTTAAGCTATGAAGTTCTTGAATATCTTGACGATTTAAATAAGAGATGTGATTTGATAGTAGAACTTGGTCTCCAATCTGTTTTTGATGAAACCGGTGAGCGTATAAACAGATGTATGACTTATGATGAATTTCTTTGGGGATATACTGAACTTAGAAAGAGAAACATAAAAATATGTGTTCACCTTATAAACGGGCTTCCGGGAGAAACCGTTGATATGATGCTTGAAAGTGCAAAAAAAGTTTCAGAACTTGAACCTGATTTTGTCAAACTTCACCTGCTTCATGTGATAAAAGGAACTAAAATGGCACATGAGTATGAAAGAGGAGAATTTGAGATTCTTTCTAAAGAAACGTACATAGATATTATAATTAAGCAACTTGAAGTATTTTCACCAGATACAGTGATTGCAAGGTTGACAGGAGACGGAAAAAGAAGTGACTTGATTGCACCTCTTTGGAGTTTGAAAAAATTTGAAGTTTTAAATTCCATAGAAAAAGAAATGAATTTAAGACATACATTTCAGGGAAGATTATATGCAAAAAAAAAGACAGATTTGAAATCTGTCTTTTAAACAAAATTGTTATCTCAAACTTAGTATATGCAAATATTCATACATAATATATTTATTCTGCTTATATCTATGATTGTGCAATTTGCTGATAAAATAATTTTTTTCGACATGGCCTTGACTTTTAGATGATTTGATGTTATAATCAACTACGTTGTAAATCGGGGTGTGGCTCAGTTTGGTAGAGTACTTGACTGGGGGTCAAGGGGCCGCAGGT
>JAZUOB010000249.1:0-1682 GCA_045604425.1 Clostridia bacterium | reverse complement strand
TTCGTGAGTTTATGCTGTGCAATAGATTTGCAGGCAAAGTATTTGACACTATGAAAACTCTTGCCAAAAACGGCATACATATGAATTGTCAAATTGTACTTTGTCCCGGTATAAATGATGAACAAGAGCTGGAGCGAAGCCTTATGGATATGGCATCTTTGGATGGATACGTACAAAGTATTTCAGTGGTGCCTGTAGGGGTCACCAGGTATAGAGATGGGTTATACCCCTTAAAAACATATGACAAAGAGGGCAGCATACGTGTAATCAGGCAGGTAGAAGCACTTCAAAAGAAGTTTCTCGAAGAATATGGTACAAGGCTTGTGTATTTATCTGATGAATTTTATATGTATGCACAGATTCCTGTGCCACCGGCTGAGGAGTACGAAGGCTTTCCTCAAATAGAAAACGGTGTTGGGCTTATTGCCAGTATGCAAGAGGAAATCAATTTTGCTATAGAAAAAATCAAAATAAAACCACGACAAAGAAAAGTTACAGTAGCTACAGGTGAGATTGCATATCCTTTTATAAGAGAAATGTGCGACAAGATACAGCAAAAAGCACAGGGTGTGGAGATAAATGTTGTTTTAGTCCAAAACAATTATTTTGGAGGTAAGGTTTCAGTCAGTGGACTGATATGCGGCTCGGATTTGCTGGATACCCTGAAAAAAGTACCAAAGACAGAAGAAGTCTTGATTTCTTCGTCAATGCTCAAAGCAGATGTGGATGTGTTTCTTGATGATATGACAGTGGAAAGTATCAACAAAGAGCTTGGTATAGTCATTGTCCCCACAGATAATGACGGTTTTGAGTTTGTTGAGCATATTCTTGGAGAAGAACTTGAATTTTAGAAAGAGGAAAATATATGAAACCAATAGTTGCAATAGTGGGAAGACCAAATGTTGGAAAATCCACTTTGTTTAACAAGATATCAGGCAAAAAAATAAGCATAGTTGAGGACACCCCCGGTGTTACCCGTGACCGTATATATGCAGACGGGTCATGGCTTGATAAACATTTTACTTTGATAGATACAGGCGGTATAGAGCCTGCGAGCAAAGATGAAATACTGGTACAGATGCGCCGTCAGGCAAATCTGGCGATAGAGATGGCAGATGTGGTTATACTTCTTACCAATGTGAGAGATGGTGTCACCGCAAACGATCAGGATGTTGCAGCCATGCTTTTGAAAGCAAAGAAGAAAATAGTTCTTGCGGTAAATAAGGTGGACACTCCGGGAGAGCCTCCTATGGAGTTTTATGAATTTTATAATCTTGGACTTGGTGACCCTGTTGCTGTATCTTCCATTCACGGAATGGGCCTTGGCGACCTTTTGGACGAGGTGTGTGCCAAATTCCCTGAAAATGCAGCCACAGAAGAGGACGAAAACGAAATCAAAGTAGCAGTTATAGGGCGTCCGAATGCAGGCAAATCATCCTTGATCAATAGAATTTTGGGAGAGGAAAGAGTGATAGTCAGCAATATAGCAGGTACTACCCGAGATGCGATTGACTCTCACTTTGAACGAGGCGAAGATAAGTTTTTATTCATAGATACTGCAGGTATGCGCAAAAGAAAAAAGATTGATGAGGCAGTAGAAAGATATAGCGTTGCACGTTCTTTGGGCGCAGTAGACAGAAGTGATGTATGCGTTATAATGATAGACGCAGTAGAGGGTATAG
>JAZUOB010000248.1:0-5903 GCA_045604425.1 Clostridia bacterium | reverse complement strand
TGAGCGTCTTGAATTTTTGGGAGACTCTGTTCTTGGAGTAATAATCAGCGATAAACTGTTTAAAAAACATGAAAACACAGACGAGGGCGGTCTTTCCAAAATGAGAGCATCCCTTGTGTGTGAGCAGGCACTTGAGCTGATTGCACGCAAAATAAATCTTGGCGAGCTTATATACCTTGGAAAAGGCGAAGAACGTACAGGCGGCAGACATCGTGCATCTATAGTATCAGATGCTTTTGAGGCATTGGTTGCGGCTATATATCTTGACAGCGGACTTGAAACCGCAAGGCGCTGGGTTCTGGATATTATGAAACATGAAATAGAGAATGTTATCACAGACAAGTACTTTGGTGACCATAAGACACATCTTCAGGAGCTGCTTCAAAAATCAGGTTCAAAACGAATAGTCTACACCGTACTTAAAGAAGAGGGAGAAGACCACCTGAAACAGTTTGTAGTAGGTGTGTTTGTAGACGGTGATAATAAAGGCGAGGGCAAGGGCTACAGCAAAAAAGAAGCTGAACAAAATGCAGCCAGAAATGCTTTGGAGTCTTTAAAATGAGACATTATAATATACCTGTTTTTGTGCCGCATATGGGGTGTCCCCACGACTGTGTTTTCTGCAGTCAAAGAACTATCACCGGCGAAAACTCACATATGACAGCACAAAAAGCAAAAGGAATAATAGACGAATATTTAGCCAAGACAACCCCTCTGGGATATGTAGAGATAGCTTTTTTTGGCGGAAGCTTTACCGGTATAGACGAGCCGCTTCGGAAATCACTTCTGGAGGTTGCACACAGCTATATCAAAAGCGGCGTCGCAGACGGTATAAGAGTTTCCACAAGACCTGATTATATTGATGAGTATGTTTTGGACGAGCTAAAACGCTTTGGCGTCACATCCATAGAACTTGGAGTTCAGTCTTTGGACGATGAGGTCCTACGAAGAAGCGGTAGAGGTCACAATGTAGAATGTGTACAAGCTGCCGTTCGCCTTATAAAGAAGTACGGCTTTGAGCTGGGACTTCAGATGATGACCGGTCTGCCGGGAGACACCTATGAAAAATCGGTTGCTACAGCACAGAAGTTCACAAAGTTAAAACCTGATACCGTTCGTGTTTATCCTACACTGGTTATTTATAATACTGCTTTGTATGACATGATGTTGTCCGGCGATTATAAGCCTTGGTCAGTAGAGTCTACAGTAGAACTTTTAAAAGAGATAAAACAAATTTTTGATTCAAGTGGCATACGGATTATCAGAATGGGTTTGCAGACTACCGAGGATATAAATCCGGGGGCGTCTGTTGCAGCAGGACCATTTCACAGCGCTATGGGTGAGCTTGTAGAAAGCAGTATTTTTTATGACCGTATTATCAAGCTTTTAGAGGAGCACACAGAAGACACTGTGTATGTTTCTTGCAGCAAAAGAGATGTTTCAAAGGTTTTAGGTCATAAAGGATGTAACAGAGATAAACTTTACTTAAACTACAAAAAGAAATTAAAGGTCTTACCTTCGGATGATTTGCCGGATGGAGAACTTAGATTATTGAGGTGAAAAACCATTGTTTTTAAAAAGATTGGAATTGCAGGGCTTTAAGTCCTTTGCAGACAAAACCATATTGGATTTTACAAGCGGTGTCACAGCTGTAGTAGGACCAAACGGCAGCGGAAAGAGTAATATCTCCGACGCTATAAGATGGGTTATGGGTGAAATGAGTGCAAAATCGCTTAGAGGCTCTAATATGCAGGATGTAATTTTTGCAGGTACCCAGAAGAGAAAACCCTTGAACTACGCAGAGGTAAGCTTGGTTCTGGATAATAGCGACAGAGTGTTCAATATTGATTATAACGAAGTAATTGTTACCCGTAGGGTCTTTCGTTCCGGTGAGACTGCATACCAGATAAACCGTGCAAACTGCAGACTAAAGGATATTCATGAACTGTTTATGGATACAGGTCTTGGCAGAGACGGATATTCATTGATTGGTCAGGGTAATGTAGCACAAATTCTTTCCACCAGAGCAGAAGACAGACGTAGCTTTTTCGAAGAAGCTGCAGGTGTGTCAAAGTACAAGTACAAAAAAGAAGAATCTATCCGAAAACTCAGTCAGGTAGAAGACAACCTTGTGAGAATAGGAGATATTACATCCGAGCTTGAAGCTCAGCTTGGACCTTTGAAAAACCAGTCCGAAAAAGCCAGAAAATACTTGTTGCTTTATGATGAATTCAAAGCGTTGGACATAAATTTGTCGATGCTTTTGTTTAAGCGCAATGAAGAAAAAACAGCTGAAGTAGATAATAACGCAGCTTTGGTAAACAGTGAAATAGAACAAATTAGAGAAAAGGAAAGCGAGACAGAAGCAAATATTTCGTCTTGCTACAAACAAAGCAGCAGATTGGATGACGAGCAAAACGCAAACAATGAAAAACTTGTTAATAATCAGTCAGCTATTTCAGAGTGCAAGAACGAAGCTTCTTTGTCTGAAAATACCATCAATAATAATATCCTTATGACAGAACGTCTTAAGGGTGAAATAAATCAGCATCATGAGTCAAAGATTTTGTGTGATGAAAAGGCAAATGAGATTGCAGCCCACATTGAAGAAAAAAAGGATGAATTGATCAAGCTTACAGAGCAGCTTTCTATTGCACAAGGCGGAGAAAAGAAGATAGCTGAAGAAATAAGAAAAAGAGAGCAGGAAGTTTTAGAATCTCGCACTAAATCAGCACAAATTCAAAGCGATATATCTTCAAACAGAGCAAAAGTTGCGGGAATAGAAGCTTTGAGAGAAACATACCTTGCAAGACGTCAGGCTATAGAAGAAGAAAAGCAAAGCTTTATTCAAAGTATGGACAGTACAAAAGACGAAGTCCAGAAACTGAAGCAGCAAAAAGCAGACCTTGATGAGAAAGACAGAAAAATCACTGACCTTATCACAAAGCAAAATTCTTCGTTGTTCCAGTCAAAAAAGGCTTTGGACGAGCTTAATCAAAAGTATAATGATGCACAGATAGAATACCGTTCTAAATCTTCAAAGAAAAGAATTTTGGAAGATATGGAGAACGAATACGACGGCTATGCAAAAAGCGTAAAGACAATTCTCACATCAGGAGAAATGAAGAAATATGCTTTGTATGGCACTGTGGCAGGTTTGGTTGAGGCGGACAAGAAATATGCAGTAGCTATAGAAACAGCTCTTGGCGGTGCATCTCAGAATATTATCACCGAGACAGAAGATGACGCAAAAGCAGCTATAGAATTCCTTAGAAGAACAAACGCAGGAAGAGCTACATTTTTGCCTATTTCTTCAGTAAAAGGCAAACAGCTGGATAATATAAATGAAATCAAAAAATGTCAGGGATTTGTAGGAATAGGCACAGACCTTATAAAATATAATTCCAAATATGATGGAGTTATGAAATCACTGCTTGGAAGAGTAGCAGTAGTAGATACTCTTGAGAATGCTATCAGCATGGCAAAAAAATTCTCTTACAAATTCAGAATTGTCACACTTCTTGGCGATGTACTTAATGCCGGCGGCTCCATGTCAGGCGGAAGCAGCGGCAAAACAGGTGGATTTTTGTCAAGAGCTGCAGAGATTAAGACTCTTCATCATAGAATTAGTGAGCTTGAGCGTTTGATGAAGCTTGACCTTGAGAAAATTCAGGAGACTAATAAGTCTATCGAATCAATAAATGAGCGCCTTGACTCATATCTTGAGATGAAGCGTGAGTATGAAAATGATATTATCAAGACAGAAGAAACACTTCGTCATCTGGGTGAGACCATTGACGGCGGAAGCACTGCTCAAACAAGTCTTGATGAAGAGCTAAAGGACCTTGAAGAAAAAATCAAAAATTCAGGTGAAGAAATAGCTGTTGGACTATCTGAAATAAGAAGTCTGGAAAATCAGGAAAAAGAAGAAAATCAGCGCATCCAAAAGCTTGATGAAGACAAGGAATCGCTTACAAAAATGCGTGATGATGCAGCAGCAGGAAATGTGGATTTGACGTTGGCTCTTACAAACACAAGACGTGATATTGACGAGCTTTCAAGACAAAAAGAGCAGGCAGAGATTGATGCCAGAAATCATCTTCTGGAAGTAGAGCGAAAAGAAAAAGATATAGAGAACATCTTAGCTACCAATCTAAGTCTTAAATCAGCAGTAGAGTCAAAGCTTCAAACAGCAAAAGAACTAGAGGCAGAGGGCGAAAAGATAAAAGAGTATATAGCACTTTTATCAAAACATAAAGAAGAAGTAGTTGAAAAGCTTAAAGAAATCCAAAGCTCCAACAAAGAGCTTACAGACAGACTTATCAATTTGCAGCAGGAAATGTCAAGAATTGAGTCCAAGCAAGTAAAGCTTTCTATGGAAAGAGATAATATTGTCAATCGTCTGTGGGAGGAATATGAGCTTACAATTTCCGACGGGGAAGAAAGATTTAAAGAGCCTGAAAACGAAAAAGAAGACACAACCCGTCTTCAAGAGCTTAAATCAAAGATTAAATCTTTGGGTAATGTAAATATGGACTCTATTGAAGAATATAAATCCGTATCAGAGCGATATGAATTCTTATCCAAGCAAAAATCGGATTTGGATGAGTCCAAAAAGAATCTTGAAAAGATTATTGAATCTATGGAAGATTTGATGAAAGAACACTTTACCGAACAGTTTTCTGCTATCAACGAAAGCTTTGGCTATGTGTTCCGTGAGCTTTTTGGCGGTGGTAAGGGCAAGCTGTATTTGAGAGACCCTGAAAATGTACTGGAAAGCGGCATTGAGATAGAAGTTCAGCTTCCGGGCAAAGGACTACAGAATATCAATCTGTATTCCGGTGGAGAAAAATCATTTATAGCAATAGCCTTGCTCTTTGCAATTCTTAGAGTAAAGCCTGCACCGTTTTGTATTCTTGACGAAATCGATGCGGCGCTGGATGATGTAAATGTTGCAAGATTTGCCACATATCTCAAGAACTACCTTGACCAGTCTCAGTTCATCGTTATCACTCACAGACGCGGAACTATGGAATCAGCTAATATTATGTATGGTGTTACCATGCAGGAAAAAGGTGTTTCAAAGCTTTTGTCATTACACATGGATGATGTGGATGACTCTATGGTAGAATAATGAAATGGAGAAGTTATGAGTTTTTTTGACAGATTAAAAAACGGACTAAGCAAGACAAGAGATGCTTTGTCACAGCAAGTGAATAATGTATTTAAAGCCTTTGTCAAAGTAGATGAAGAGCTGTTTGAAAGTCTTGAAGAAGCTCTTATCATGTCTGATATGGGAGTAGAAACTGCGGAGTATATAATAAGCACTCTTACTGACAGAGTTAAGTCTAAACGTATAGAAGATGCCGAGCTTGTAAAAGAAGAGCTGAAAAATGTAATATCAGAAATTCTGTGTAGTGTTGACACTGATATGAAACTAAACACAAAACCTTCTGTTGTTCTGGTGATTGGTGTAAATGGCGTGGGTAAGACTACAAGCATAGGCAAACTTGCCACATACTATAAATCAAAGGGCAAGAAAGTGTTGCTTGCGGCGGCGGATACATTCAGAGCCGCAGCTATTGACCAGCTTGATGTGTGGGCAAAAAGAGCACAATGCGATATTATAAAGCATCAGGAAAACAGTGACCCGGCAGCCGTTGTATTTGACGGATGCACAGCGGCAAAATCAAGAGGTATAGACCTGCTCATTTGTGATACAGCAGGCAGACTCCACAACAAAAAAAATCTTATGGCAGAGCTTGAAAAAATCGGCCGAATAATAGACAGAGAACTGCCCGGGGCAGACAAAGAAATTCTTCTTGTCCTTGACGCCACAACAGGACAGAATGCAGTTAGTCAGGCACAGCTTTTTGGTGAAGTGGCTGATATCAGTGGTATAG
>JAZUOB010000247.1:0-2734 GCA_045604425.1 Clostridia bacterium | reverse complement strand
AAGGTGGCTGATTTTCTTGAAAAAGAAGATTATACAGATAATATCTACAAAGCATATGACGGAGAAGAGGCATGGACATTGATGCAGGCAATAAAGCCTGATGTAGTAATACTTGATATTATTATGCCAAAGCTTGACGGTGTAGGTTTTATGAGAAGATTGAATAATCTGAAAATAGATTTTGACAAAACCACTGTTATCTGTCTTTCATTAACCGGCGGAGACAAAACAATGGAAACAGTTCTTAACATGGGAGCAAAGCATTTTCTTTTGAAGCCGCAAACTCCCCAGGCAATTTCCGATGTTATAAAAGCACTTGCCTTTCCTATGGCATTTGAAAAGCCTTTAAAGAATATAAATACAGACCTTGAAACAGTTGTTACTGATATAATTCATGATTTGGGTGTACCTGCACATATAAAAGGCTATCATTACATAAGGACTGCTATAATGATGGTTGTCGAAAATATGGATATGCTAAACTACATAACAAAACGTCTTTATCCCGAGATAGCAAAGAAATACCAGACAACCTCCAGCAGAGTTGAAAGAGCCATACGACACTCCATAGAAGTAGCATGGACAAGAGGACATCATGAAACAATGAATGATATATTCGGTTACACCATACAAACCTACAAAGGAAAACCCACCAATTCAGAATTTATAGCAATGGTAGCTGACAGAATAAGATTGCAACTTAAATAATTCCTTCCCCTCCATATGTTGTGGGCACAGCCTCTAAACTGTGCCTGCATTTTTATTTAAAAGTAACAAATAGATTGTACAAATTATGTTATTTTTGTTTATTTTATACTGTTTTATATTGACATAATTTTCTATGTATGATATAATAAAATGGTGCTGATACCTGAGGTATAGCCTTGCTATAAAAAGGTTTTTGACCACTTTATGCCACTTTTTAAGTTTACAGCCTGAAGATGATTATTAACCACAAAAGCTTATTGGTATTAGATACAACTTTAGCCTGTATATCATATGGTATGTGGTTTTTTCTACACGGGCAAAACTAATTTAAAAAAGTGAGGTATTATCAATGTACGAAGACAAGACACTTGTATGTAAAGATTGCGGCGCTGAATTTATTTTTACAGCAGGAGAACAGGAATTTTATGCTGAAAAAGGCATTGAAAATGAGCCTACCAGATGTAAAGATTGCAGAATTGCAAGAAAGAACAGTATCAAACAATCAAAACAGATGTACGAAATAGTATGTGCAAATTGCGGCAAGGTTGACAAGGTTCCCTTTGAACCAAAGAACGACCGTCCTGTATATTGCAGTGAATGTTTTGCTAATATGCAAGAGTAATATTTAAAAATGCGATGAATAGAAATCCGCAGATTGCGGATTTCTTTTTTTTTTATCTTCATAAAGAGCAGTAGTGTAAAAAACTCAATCCTTTTTTTATATAACTTCACTATTTTAGAAAAAAAACTTGATTATTATCAAAAAAAATGATACTATTAGAGTTGGAGTATTATCATCATTTATTGATATACAATATAAATAAAAAAACAAATGAAAGGGGGATAATGATGGATATAGATCTTCTGTGGGAAAGTACCCTAAATAACCTAAAAAGAACAATTTCTTCTCAAGTTGCTTTCAACATTTATCTCAAAGAAGCCGTACCTGTTTCATGCAATAATAATGTATTCACTATTTGTGTTTCCATGTCTATCAATAAAAACATGATTGAAAACAGATACAAAACACAAATAGAAAGCATTTTGTCAAATATTCTGAGAAGTGATACAACTTTAAATATTGTTATAAGTCAATCACCTTATGAGCTTAGAGAAGAACTTCATAAAAAACAAAAGACAGAAATAAAAGAAGATAATTATACTATCACCAATCCTTATGATATCAACCCTAAATATACATTTGAAAACTTTATTATAGGCTCATCAAATGAATATGCTACAGCTGCAGCAATTCGTGCTGCCGAAAAGCCCGGTATGGTATACAATCCTTTGTATCTCTACGGAGCATCCGGTCTTGGTAAAACTCACCTTATGCACGCAATCGGAAACAGTATCAAACAAAACTATCCAAATAAAAAAATACTGTATGTAACCAGCGAAAAGTTTATGAGTGATTTTATCGATAATGTACGAAATAAAACAGCCAAAAATTTCAAGGACCTATACAGAAATGCTGATGTTCTTCTTCTTGATGATATCCAGTTTCTTGAAAATAAAGAATCTACTCAAGAAGAGCTGTTCCATACCTTTAACGAACTTTATTCAATGAATAAACAAATGGTATTTACAGGTGACAGACATCCTGACAAGCTTATAACTCTTGAAGAAAGACTAAGAACAAGAGTAAAAAGCAATCTTGTTATAGATATAACAGCACCATCTCTTGAAACAAGAATGGCTATTATCAAAAATAAAGCAGAACAAAGACAGATATACATAGAAGAAGAAGCTGTAGAATATATCGCTTCATGTGTACAATCAAATGTACGTGAACTTGAAGGTGCACTTTTGACAGTTATCTCTCTTTCACAAATCAAGAACAAAAAAATCGACCTAGAATTTGCAGAAGCTTGTCTTAAATCAGTTCCCAACTCTAAAATAGGAATAGAAAGAATTATTGACAAAGTTTGCCAGTATTATGAAATCACAAAAGAAGACATCACAGGCAACAGCAGAATAAGAAATGTGACACTGCCAAGACAGGTAGCAATGTATATATGTAATG
>JAZUOB010000246.1:0-3544 GCA_045604425.1 Clostridia bacterium | reverse complement strand
TTTTACCTCTTGTTTTTGTATATATATGAGAAATTTCAAAAATTGTTGATTTTTGAAAGGTTTCGTGATATAATTAAACAGAGTGTATGCTAAAATACTATAGGTGTATATAAATATAAAAATTATTATGAAAGAAGATGTGTTTTAGATGGCAATAACTTACGAGAGAAGAATGCACAGACAAAATAATATTATATATACTATTGCGGCTGCTGTTTTGATATGTTCAGTTTTCTTGGGGATGGTTGCTTCCTTTTACATAAAATCTGAAGAAGAGGCATACGAAATGCTTCATCTGCAGACAAAACAAATCAAGGATAATCTTACCCTGCAAATAATATCTGATAGTGAAAACCTTTCTACTATGGCAAATTTTGCAGCCAAGCTCCATGCTGACGGAAAAAGCTATGACCGTATGTTCGACTCATTCAAGCCTATTGGATTATTTGCCAGAATCGGAATTTTGAATCCGGACAATACCTTTATCACAAAAGACGGAACCTTTGACCTGAACGAAAAACTTTCCTTTTGGGAAGAAGCAGTCAAAGGCGTGCATATCACCGGCAGAACTGTCAGCTATTCAATTCCGGGACAAGAGGTAGTAAGAAGCGCTGTTCCTATTGAAGTGAATGGTCAGGTTGTAGGTATAATGTATGGTGTCATTACCATTGAAACTATAAATGAAAAATACAGCAGTATGGCAAAAGAGCTTGATGCTCAGCTTTTTGTCTATGACAAAGAAACCGGAAAATTTATCATAGATACAATCAATAAAGACCCCGGTGAGCTGTCAGAGCTTAAAAACCGAGAGTTTAATGATGGTTATTCTTATGAAGCGTTGGCGACAACTGACAAGGGCTATACCTCTTTTAAGTCAATATTCACCGGTGAAGATTTGTATGTTCACTACTCTACCATTGAAGATTTTAACTGGGGAATCATGCTTGCTCGTTATGAAACACAGGTTTTTGCAAAAACACATAAAACATTCCAAAGTATGCTCATCACTTTTATAATGATTATTTTGATTATAATAATCTATTTGCAACTGGTACTGAAAAGTGAGAGAGACAAGGCAAAACTCAATGCAGAATCTTCAGCTATAAGAAAGCTTCTTCTGGAAGTAAATGAACAGTATACAAATATAACTGAAGCTATGAATAATATAAGAAAATATTCAGGAGCCAGGTCTGCGTTTTTTGCAGATACAGACGGAGAAGATTTCAGTGATATCAATCCTCTACAAAAAGGACAGCTTTTGCTGGGTGAAGACAGAAAGTATTTCCTGGCACAGCTTTTCAAATATGCTGCAAATATTCATAATGCGGAGAAATCAACAATCAGGTTTATGCAGATTATACCCAACAGCCACCTTTTGAAAACAAATCCAAAACTGTATGATTTCCTGACAAAGCACAATATAAAAGACATATCTTTTGCTATTATTGCAGACAAAAACAATCATGTTGGTATCTTGGGTACTATCAATCCAAGAAAGAGTTCTGTAAGCAGAAAAATCATTGAGGACGTTGCTGTGTGCTTCTCGATTGCCATGTACAACAAAAAGCATCTTAATAAAACAGAGCTTGCAGCTACAACTGATTCTCTTACCGGGGCTTTGAACCGTGTGGCATACAAAAAAGATATTTTGGTATATGACAGAGAGAAACCCGAAGAATTTTCTTGTATTTATATTGATGTGAATGAGCTTCATATAAGAAACAATAAATACGGTCATGCTGCAGGCGATGAAATGCTGATTTATATTGCCAACACACTTAAAGAAGTATTTTTCAGACACCGTATTTATCGTATGGGCGGTGATGAATTCCTGGTGTTTACTAAAAATGTCAAGCAGGAAATTATAAAACGTGATATAGAAATGTTTATAGATCAGCTAAAGCCAAAAGGTTATAATGTAGCTATCGGTATGTCTTACAGAAAACAGAATTCTGACTGTGAGGAAATGGTACGAGAAGCAGAAATCAGAATGTACGAGGCAAAGGCTCAGTATTACCAAAGCAAAGAACGCATCAGTATAGCAAAGGATAAAGACCAGAAGTATATCTATACAAAGACTGGCATCAAAGAGATTGATACAATGATATCTGTTCTGAAAGAACACTATAATGGTATCTACAGTGTGTCTTTGGAAGATGACAGTGCACACAGAATTTTGATGCCTTCATATCTGGGCTATAAAGAAGACGAAGAACATTTCTCAAAGCTTTTGATAAAATATGTAAATGATGTTGTACATCCGGATTTCCGCAGAGCTGTTATGAGCTTTTTGAATTATGATGCAATAAAAAGACAAATTTCAGAAGGCAAAACTCCACAGATTACATACAAAAAAGTACATGGAGAAGGTGTTATCCTAAGTGTGTATAAATTATCCGATGATAACGATAATGTGAAAGAGACACTTTGGGTATTTGCCAAGGATTGATAAAGCTATGGACAAAGTTTTCAAAAAAGATTTGTACAGGTATTATGGAGAAAAGAAAGAGCCGCTTTTGAAAAGGATGCTCCGACCTCTTGAAATAAAATATATATCTGTATTCAGAAAAGCAAATAATTGCAAATTCTTTCCCCTGAAAGCATTTTATATGCTAAGGCTTTTGAGGTTGTCACACAAGACTCAAATCCAGATTCCAGCCAGAACAAGCATTGGTGAAGGCTTGTATATCGGTCATCTTGGACGGGTTATAATTCATCCCGACGCCAAGCTTGGCAAGAATATAAATATTGCCACCGGTGTGACAATTGGTATGGAAAACCGAGGAAAGAGAAAAGGAACTCCTGTGATTTCGGATAATTGCTGGATTGGTACAAATGCGGTGGTGGTAGGGAATATCAAAATCGGCAGTGATGTTTTGATTGCGCCGCTTACTTATGTGAATTTTGATGTTCCTGACCATAGCATTGTTATAGGAAACCCCGGCAGAATTATTCCAAAAGACAATGCCACAAAAGATTATATTTCAAACTGTGTATAAAAGAAGGTGACACATTGTTAGGCAAAGATTTGAGAGTAAAGAACAATTTGATATCATCACTTATTTATCAGGTTGTATTGATTTCCCTTAGTTTTCTTTTGCCAAGATTATATCTTGAGAATTTTGGCTCAGAGGTCAATGGTGTCCTTTCTACAATCAAGCAAATTTTTGCGTACTTGTTTCTCCTTGAAGCCGGAGTAGGTCTTGCTACAACTCAGGCTTTGTACAAAAAAATAGGAGAAAATGATTATAAGAGTGCAAGCTCAGTGCTTGCTGCCACAAATACTTATTATATCAAAACAGGTATAATATACCTTGCTATCGTGCTGATTATAGCTGTTGTATATTCTTATGTAATACCTACGCCTGTAGACAGCACAGTATTGTTTTTTATAATTATACTTACGGCACTTCCTGCACTGTTCAGTTATTTTGTTCAGGCAAAATATCGCATACTTATGGAGGTTGACGGCAGAAAGTATGTTATAAACAATTCCGAAACCGTGCTTCAGATTATGGCAAACGGCGGAAAGGTTCTTGTACTT
>JAZUOB010000245.1:0-4945 GCA_045604425.1 Clostridia bacterium | reverse complement strand
GTGATATTATAAATTAGTATTTTGTTGGAGGATAAGTATATGAGAAGCAACATTTTTACAAGTGCATACTTTTTTGCAGGCTTTTATTACTACTTTAGAAGGCTGCTTGTATTGCGTTGTAAAACTGTTTGATGTTTATATATAGCATAGGTTTATAACGGATTACAGGCAGCCGGGAGACAGGTTGAATGTAGTCCGTTTTGTTATTTTTGAAAAGTTTGGGAGGTATTTTGTCGTGGACGTCAAAAAAATTGGAATAGTTGGTTTGGGACTTATAGGCGGCTCCCTTGCAAAAGCTTTCAAACAATATACTGATTGTATTGTAGAGGGGTACGATTGTGAGCCTGAAATTATCACAAGAGCTATAAAAGACGGCGTGATAGACGGTGAATTGATACTTGAAGAATGTGAATTTTTGATTTGTGCGCTATATCCGGATGCTACAGTTGAGTTTTTAAAATCAAATGCTGACAGAATAAAAAAAGGTGCGTTTGTTTGTGATTGCGGAGGTACCAAAAGCCTTGTGTGCGACCGGTGTGAACAGCTTGCAAAAGACAATGACTTTGTGTTTGTAGGTATGCATCCGATGGCAGGTACTGAACATTCAGGATACAGCTTTGCATCAGCCGACTTGTTTGTGGAAGCATCTATTGTAATCTGCAGTGAAAATAAGATACCTTTTGTGGAGGAGCTTTATTCCAAAATAGGTTTTAAGACTTTCAGATATACCACCAAAGAAAATCATGACAAAATGATAGCCTTTACATCCCAGTTGGCTCATGTGGTTTCTAATGCATTTGTCAAAAGCCCTCAGTATGCTATACATGGGGGATATTCTGCAGGTAGCTTGAAGGACTTGACAAGGGTTGCATGGCTTAATGAAACGATGTGGACGGAGCTGTTTTTACAAAACAGAGATTTTCTGGCGGGTGAAATAGATTTTCTTATTTCTAACCTTACAAAATACTCTGATGCTATAAAACAAGGCGACAGCAAGAAACTAAAAGTATTGCTTCAGGAAGGCAGAAAAATAAAAGAAAAAGTAGACGGCAGAGAGTAAAAGGGGAATAGGAATGAAAAGAATAACAGTACAAGCCACAAAACAGTATGATGTAGTTGTAGGGAGAAACATTTTAAAAAACTCTGCAGAGCTTGTAAAAGAAGTGGCAAATCCCAAAAACGTGTGTATAATAACTGATGATATTGTTGCAAATTTGTATCTTGAAACGGTGAAAAACAGTTTTGAAAATGCAGGCTTTAAAACGGTTTCATACATAATCAAAAACGGAGAAGCATCAAAAAGTACAGAGAACTTGGTAGATATAGTAGAGTTCATGGCATCAGCCAACATTACCAGAACAGACTTGGTTGTAGCTCTCGGTGGCGGTGTCGTGGGTGATATTTCAGGGTTTGCTGCTGCTACATATATGCGGGGGATAGATTATGTGCAAATACCTACAACATTCCTCGCTGCTATAGATTCGTCAGTCGGAGGGAAAACGGCGGTGAATTTGAAATCCGGAAAGAATTTATTTGGTGCTTTTCATCAGCCGGTTATGGTTATATGTGATGTTGAACTCTTAAAAACTTTGGAAAGAACCACTTATTTAGATGGTGTTGCTGAGGCTATAAAATACGGAGTTTTAAAAGACAAAAAGCTGATAGATTTGATTGATACCGATATGGAAGAAACAATCATTAAATGTGTCCAAATCAAAAGAGATATAGTATCAAATGATGAATTTGAACATGGCGAGCGAAAATTCTTGAATTTAGGTCATACCCTGGGACACGCAATAGAATCATTGAGCGATTTTGAAATTACCCATGGCAAAGCTGTTGCAATCGGTACAGTTTTAGCGGCAAAAATGGGAGAAAAACTTGGCATTACAAAATCCGGCACTGCACTTTTGCTAATAGAAATAATGGAGCATTTCGGTTTGCCATATGAATGTAATTATACAGAGGAAGAGCTTTCTCGTTTTGCTAAAGGCGACAAAAAAAGGGAGGGCGACAAAATCGTTTTGGTTATACCTGAATGTGTGGGAAAATGCGTTCTTTACACAGCTTCAGTAGAAAGGCTGAAAGATTTAATCGTTTTATAGAGGTGAACAATTATGGATATAAGCATTAGACCTTCAAAGCTTCGTGGAGATTTGACCTGTGTATCTTCCAAGTCTTATGCCCACAGACAGATTATTAGTGCAATGCTTTCGGATGAGCCGACTGAAATACATATAAATGGTTTTTCTGATGATATAATGAGGACTTTGGACGCTATAAAGTCATTGGGTGCTGAATATATAATAGATAATAATATAGTCAATATAATTCCTCCAAAAAGCTTTTCTGAAAATGCTTTGGTTGATTGTGGTGAAAGCGGTACAACCGCCAGAATAATGCTTCCGCTTTGTGCTGCTATTACAAAAAGCGCTACTGTTGTTGGAAGAGGAAGACTTCCCGAGCGCCCATTTGATGATATTACAAAAGTTTTGAGAGAGCGCGGCTCTTTTGTTACAGATGACAAGCTTCCGATTACAGTTTCAAAGGGATTAAAACCGGGTGTTTTCAGTATAGCAGGAAATGTCAGCTCTCAGTATATTACAGGCTTGATGTTTGCACTTACAAAGCTTTCCGAAGGCAGTGTTATATCTCTTACAACAGAATTAAAATCATCAGCATATGTGGATATAACAATGGATGTTCTTAAAAGCTTTGGAGTTGATGTGATAAAACAGGGGAAAGATTTTTTGGTTCCAAAAGCGGATTTTGTGTCACCAAAAACAATAGAGGCAGAGGGTGATTGGTCCAATGCTGCATTTTGGATTGTTGCCAATAAACTCGGATGTGATATCAGGCTCACTAATCT
The DNA here is from genome assembly GCA_045604425.1 of Clostridia bacterium. GTDB lineage: Bacteria > Bacillota > Clostridia > UBA1381 > UBA1381 > RGIG9115. The sequence continues at coordinate 2,076 of JAZUOB010000245.1, read as the reverse complement.
GAAAAATGATTCTTGTCAGGGAGATAAAAGGATTATGGATATACTGAACTCATTTGAGATTGATGTAGACCCCTCGCCTGATTTGTTTCCTATACTGGCAGTGTTGGCAGCCGGAAGACAAGGAAGGACAACTCTTTATAACATAGAGCGCCTTCGCTTTAAGGAAAGCGACAGAGTAGAGGCTGTTTCCTGTATGCTCACTTCTCTTGGATGCTCCGTAGATGTGTTTGAAAACAGAGTTGAAATTTTTGGCACAGGTGAGCTGTTAGGCGGCACTGTGAATAGCTATAACGACCATAGAATAGTAATGGCGGCAGCTGTTGCATCTGTAATATCCAAAGGTGAAATAATCATACAATCAGCAGAAGCTGTGAATAAATCATATCCAACGTTTTTTAGTGAATTCAAAAGATTAGGAGGGACTGTAAATGTCTTATAACGTAGGAAAAATTTCTCTAAGTGTAGCAGGAGAATCACATTCGCCTGCACTTAGTGTGGTTTTAACCGGTATAGAGCCGGGTGTAGAGATAGACAAATTAGAACTTTTGAGATTTATGCAGCGAAGAGCACCGGGCAAAAATGCGGTTTCTACTTCCAGAAATGAAGCTGATGTTCCCGTTATTCTTTCAGGAATATTAGACGGAATTACAGAGGGGTCGCCTATTTCTTGTATCATCGAAAACAATAATACAAGAAGCGCTGATTATGGCGACACTTTAGATTTGATAAGACCTGGACATGCAGACTATCCTGCATCTGTAAAATTTAAGGGGAATTTTGACCATAGAGGCGGAGGACAGTTCTCAGGCCGTTTGACTGCACCTTTGTGTTTTGCAGGAGCAATAGCAAAACAGGTTCTTTCGAAAAAAGGCATAGAAGTTAATGCACATATATCTTCTATAATGGGAATTTGTGATGAAAGCTATAAAGAAGAAATCAAGGACGTATCGTACAAAGCTTTTCCTGTTATCAATGACCAAATTGGAGATAAGATGAAGCAGACGATAATAGATGCCAAAAATAATGGCGATTCTGTTGGTGGTGTAGTTCAGTGCGGGATAACCGGTATGCCTGTTGGTATAGGTGGTGAACTTTGGGAAGGACTTGACGGAGAGATTTCAAAAGCAATATTTGCAATTCCCGGAGTAAAAGGTATTCAATTTGGTGCTGGATTCGATGTTTGTTCCATGTATGGAAGCGAAAACAATGATGCTTATACGATTGACGGCGGTGTTATAAAAACAAAAACCAATAACCATGGCGGTATATTGGGCGGTATGTCTACCGGTATGCCGTTGTTGTTTGACGTGGCATTTAAGCCTACTCCTTCGATTGCAAAGGCTCAGGCGTCGGTAAGCCTTGTTTCAAAAACCGATTCAATCTTAGAAATCAAAGGAAGACATGACCCATGTATTGTTCAAAGAGCAGTGCCTGTGGTAGAAGCTATGGCGGCTATAGTTGTTTTGGGGAAGCTATATGAACAAGAGGTGTAAGTAATGGACTTGGAAGAAATAAGAAATAAAATAGACGATATAGACAATGAGATTATAAAACTTTTCAAAGAGAGAATGAAAACTGTCAAAGATGTAGCACAGTACAAAAAAAATAATAATCTGCCGGTATTTAACGGAAAAAGAGAACGGGAGATACTGAACAGAATATCGCTTCTCTCACCTGATGATATGTCCGGATATGCAAGAATGATGTATAATACAATCTTTGATATAAGCCGCTGTTATCAGGAAAAGTATATATCAGGTGAATCTGAAACAGTGAAAAAAATTAAAGAGGCTCTGGAGATTACCCCAAAACAGATGCCGCAAACTGCCACCGTTGCGTGTCAGGGTACGCAGGGTGCATACTCAGAAGCTGCGGCTTTAAAGATATTTTCAAATCCGTCAATGATGTATTTTGCGACTTTTAGTGATGTTTTTGATGCTGTTAAAAGCGGAATTTGCAAGTACGGAGTGCTGCCTCTTGAAAACAGTGTGTATGGCTCTGTAACAGAGGTGGTAGACCTTATTGGTAAATATAATCTGAATAAAGTTTGCGAATATAAAAGAATTTTCAAAAGAA
>JAZUOB010000244.1:0-3060 GCA_045604425.1 Clostridia bacterium | reverse complement strand
GAGCAATTTGATGTATCGGACCAAAGGAGTCTTGATGAAGTGGTAAAATGGCTTATGGAACTTGGATTTATACCGTCATTCTGTACTGCTTGTTACCGCGAGGGAAGAACCGGTGACAGATTTATGAGCCTTTGTAAGAGTAAGCAAATCCTTAATTGCTGTCATCCTAATGCGCTGATGACGCTTAAAGAATTTTTGATGGATTATGCGTCAGAGGATACTAAAAATGTTGGTTTGGAGCTTATTGAGCGAGAAATTCATAAGGTTCAAAACCCAAAAACAAAAGATATATGTCAGTTGAACCTGCAAAAGATAGAACTTGGGTCTAGAGATTTTAGATTTTGACGTGAGGTGATATTATGAGTTTTGCTTCTGTGCCGGCTGCTGAAAGGGTGCATATCGCTTTTTTTGGAAGACGAAATGCAGGCAAATCCAGTTTAATAAACGCCATTACAAATCAGAATATTTCTATTGTTTCTGATGTGAAGGGTACAACTACTGACCCTGTTTCAAAAACTATGGAAATGCTGCCAATAGGGCCTGTTGTAATCATCGACACTCCCGGTATTGATGATGTAGGCGAATTGGGAGAAATGCGTGTCAAAAGAGCATATGACGTGCTGGACAGAACTGACGTATGTGTTGTTGTGATTGACTCTACATCCGGCATATCCGATGTGGATAAAGATTTTATTTCAATGCTTGATGACAGAAAAAAGCCATATATTATATGCTATAATAAATGTGACCTTTCTTTAGCCTGCGAAATCGAGAAAAATGCTGTTTGTGTAAGTGCAGCAACCGGTAAAAATATAGATGAATTAAAAAATAGAATTGCAAAGCTTGCATCCATAAAAACAACAAAATATATAATCAGAAATAACATAACCTCAGGTGATATTATTGTTTTAGTAATCCCGATAGACTCAGGAGCACCCAAGGGAAGAATAATTTTGCCTCAACAAGCAGTTTTGAGGGAAGTTTTGGACGCCGGTGGTGTAGCTGTTTGTGTGCAGCCGAATGAGCTCCAAAATTTTCTTAAAAACCTTTCTGTCAAGCCTAAGCTTGTAATAACAGACAGCCAGGTGTTTTCGTTAGTTGCTGATATAGTATCTGACGATATACTTCTTACATCTTTTTCTATTTTGTTTATGAATTATAAAGGGGAGCTTAAAAGCTCACTTGACAGTGTAGCTCGCTTAGGTCTGCTTAAGGATAATGATTGTATACTGATTGCGGAGGGGTGTACACATCATAAGCAGTGCGATGATATAGGCACTGTGAAAATACCTGAGATGATCAAAAAGCATACATCTGCAAACGTAAGATTCGAGTTTCAGTCAGGTAGAGATTACCCTGAGGATTTGTCAAAATACAGCTTAATAATACAATGTGGTGGTTGTATGCTTACAGAAGCTGAGATGCAGGAAAGAATTAAAAGAGCCAAAGAGTTCGGCGTTCCTATCACAAATTATGGAATTGTCTTTGCATATTACAGCGGTGTATTATCTCGAAGTGTGGAATTTTTAAAGAAGTGGTGATTTAGTGTTTGATTTCAGATCCGGTGCCGGTTGGAAAGTTATAATAGGTATTATATATTATTCTTTGTGCTTTTTGGGTTTTATGGACGGTTTGGGTACGGGATTGGTAGTATTGCTTGTGGCGGGTACTACACCTGTGTTCGTAGTGGAAATGTACAAGCTTTTTAAAACAAAGAACGTTGAATGCTTGTATGCAATACCTGCATGGCTTTTGCCTATATCTATAGCAGTGCCAATCTATAAGTATCGTGATAATTTCAATATAAAAACTGCGCCTCCCGAAGAAGACGCAGGTTATACATTTTATAACTCTGAATTTTTTGACCGCAAGGTGTATATTACCAGACACGGTGAAAAATATCACAAAAAGGACTGCAGTGTTATCGAAGGTTCTGAAACTGTTGGAATTAGCCTCAGGGAAGCTTTAGAAGCAAGTAAAACACCTTGCAGTAAATGTAATGATTAGTCTATGATTTGATCCAATCTTGCAAAAACATATCCTTCATTCATCAAATATTCAATAATTGCAGGCAGTGAATTAACTGTCTGTTTTTTTGTGGCAGTGTCGTGCATAAGAATGACAATCTTGTTTTTGCCCTCGGAAGAAGTCTTGACTCTTTCTAAAAGTTGTTCAGCACTTTTTGCGCCGCCCTCAGCATCACCGCTTAGGGCGTTCCAGTCGCAGTGATAAACATTGTTCTGGGCGAGTATTTTTTTTAGTTCTTGTTTCATTTCGCCATATTGGCCTGAATTATAACCTCCGCCTGGAAAACGAATAATAGGGAAGTAGTCATCTCCTGTGATGTTCTGTATAAGTTCGGCACATTTGTTGAATTCATCCACAAAACCTTCGTTTGAAGAGTAAATTTTACTGTATGTATGGCTGTAAGAATGATTGCCAATCAGGTGCCCTTCTTCGTAGACTCTACGTGCCATATCAGGATTTTCTTCAATAAGTGTACCTACTTGGAAGAACGTGGCTTTTACATTGTATCTTCTGAGAATATCAAGAATTTTTGGTGTAATAATTTTGTTTGGACCATCGTCAAACGTGAGATAGCATACTTTGGTATCAGTTTGTGAGCTTTCGACAAAGTTGAGAATATCGTTTTCTTCAGCTGCATCAGGTAGATTTATAAGCTGTGCGCTTGATGAGTATGTATCCTTTTTTGAAATTAAATCAACAGGTGTTGGAGAAGGTGTAGGTATGGCCTTTTTTACTGCTTTTATAGCACCGGTTATACCTGTTATTACCAGTACGGCGGCACAAATAAAGGCGACTGCGATAATAGATAATTTTATCATCTGCCGTCTTTTTCTTTCTTGTTTTCTTTTTTGTATCATATACAGACGTTCGTTATCCACCGTAAATACCTCCGTTTTTGCTACATACAGTATACTACAAAAATTCGGAAAAAGCAACATGATTTTCAAAAAAAATTACTTGATTGTAATATATTCAAAAGTGGAAATATATACTGTTTAGGGGTGATATTGTGTTTAATAAAAAACTTATTCC
>JAZUOB010000243.1:0-5095 GCA_045604425.1 Clostridia bacterium | reverse complement strand
GTCCTGAACTGTTGTCTACACCTATGGCATGGCTGGGTGTGATTGCATATACTCTTATGATTTATTACGATTTTTCGGGATATTCTGATATGGCTATAGGTCTTGGCAAAATGTTCGGTTTCACTTTTGAAGAAAACTTTGATTTCCCATACATCTCCACTTCAATAACTGAATTCTGGAGAAGATGGCATATATCAATGGGTACATGGTTTAGAGATTATCTGTATTTCCCGCTGGGCGGAAGCCGCGTGAAATCAAAGTACAGAAGAATTTTTAATTTGTTTGTAGTATGGCTTGCTACAGGTGTTTGGCATGGTGCAAACTGGACATTTATTCTATGGGGATTGTTTTTCTTCGTTCTTCTCAGCATCGAAAAAAATTTAAAATTTTTTGATAAAATACCTAAGGTTATACGGTATATATACACAATGCTGTTTGTTATGTGCGGATGGGTACTGTTCAGGAGTTTGTCTGTTTCAAACGCATTAGGATATATGAGCACTATGTTTGTACCTCATTTGAATGGTGACGGCTTGGCTATGAGAAATATTATGGAGCATGGTGTGGGTATTCTTTGCGGTATTATATTTATGACACCGTATCCTCAAATGTTGTACAGGAAACTTAAAATGCCATGGCCTGTCACAACTATTATATATTTAGGATTGTTTGTATTATCTGTTTTGTATATTGTAAAAGGCGGATATAACGTGTTTATCTACTTTAATTTCTAATATCCGGAGGTGAGTTTGATTGAGTCAAAAAATAAATAAATTTGTGACCATTACAGGCTTTTTGCTTATAATCTTTGTTATGGCGTTGTTTAGTACAATGAATCTTGTGAAGAAATATATAAAGTCACCTGTCAGTGAAGCAAATCCTGTTGTTGTTGAAAATGATTTCAAAAAGAGTATGTTTTTGAGAAATGAAATTATCGAGCTTCAAGGTTTTACTCAGAAAATGATTGGCAACAGTGCAGTAGAAGACCCAGAGCTTGGAAGTATTGTCAGGACAAATTGGGGCAAGCTTACATCACTTCCCGGCGAGAAAGATTTCAGTGAATTTATAAACAGGCTTGATGCTATCACGGAGGGTGCACAAAAATCTGGCGCAAAGCAAATCTATGCACAGGCACCTTTTAAAATTTTACCACAGTATGAAAATGAGCAGCTGCCTGTAGGCTTTACTACAAAAGCTAACGAAAATGCAGATGCTTTTATAAATCATATGAAGCAAAAAGGGGTAGAAGTATTTGATTTCAGGGATTACCTTGTAAACAGTACAAATTTAAGCCCTGAAACTTTGTTTTATAATACAGACCACCACTGGACAATACCAACTGCATTTGAAGCTTTTTCAGGTTTTGTAAATTATCTTGACAGAAAATATGGTTATTTGAACAAAGAGGAACTGGGATTTGTTACAAACAAAGATAATTATAATTTTATCACTATGAAAGACAGCTATCTTGGCTCATGGGGAAGACGTACAGGACTTATGTATGCAGGCTGTGAGGACTTCACATATATAACACCGGCTTTTGATACCCACTTTTCAATCAAGCGAGTAGCAGGCGATGCTGTATACGAGAATTCAGGCAGCTTTTATGATATGGTCATGAGTCCTAAACGAGTAGAAAAGGACAAATTCGGAGCAAGTGATGAAGATATTGCCGCAGGATATGGTACAAACGGGGTATACACAGATTTGTATTCTGTGTACATGGACGGATTTACTGCTGAGATGCAGATTGTAAATCAAAATATCAAATCAGACAAAAAGGTTTTGATTTTCCATGACTCCTTCGGTTTCCCATTTTCGTCGTTTATGTCCTTGTCAGCAAAAGAAACAAGGGTTATAGACCTTAGAAACTGGGGTGGGGATATCCCTCAATATATTTCCGACTTTCAACCGGACTTTGTGATTACGCTTTATAATCCGGACCAATAAAAAAGGGGCAGCCCCCGAGCAAAGTATCAAGTACTTTCCGAGGGCTGCATTTATTTTATTCGACTGATTCTATGATAGCATATTTGCCGTCTTTTCTTCGGTATACAATGCACATGTCATTTGTTTCAGAGTGTTTGAATACAAAGAAGTTGTGACCAAGCAAATTCATTTGCAACACTGCTTCTTCAGGAGACATTGGCTTTATTGCGAATTTTTTTGTTTTTACAATCTCTACTTTTTCTCTATCCTCTCCCTCTGAATAAACATGGCCGCTTATCATTGTATTGTCCCAGTCTGTGTCAACTCTTAATTTCTTTTCCAGCTTTGTTTTGTTTCTGCGGATTTGTCTTTCGATGACATCAACTATTTTGTCAACTGCTGTGCACACATCTGCGTCAAGAACTTCTGCTCTGTACACAACACCCTGGGAATAGACGTTTGCTTCCACATATTCCTGGTCTTTGACGGTGCCTACTACAACTCTTGCTTCGGACTCGTCTTTGAAAAATTTATCAAGCTTGGAAAGCTTTTTTTCTATATACTCTTTTGACTTGTCCTTCAGTGTGATTTTCCTTGCAATAATTGTAAATTTCATATACGTCACTCCAGTCATTATAAATTACGGATTGTCCTCCGTCACTATATACATACCCTGTTTTGAAAAAAATAAACATATCGGTTGCATTTTTTTTCATATTGTAGTACAATACTTGTATTAGTATTTTAAGAAGAAAGGGGCATTTTGTTGTGTTTTTTGTTGTAGGCTTGTCATTAGCTTTTTTATTGCTCTATCTTCTTTTTTATTATCTGTATCTTAATCCCATGCCTGAAAGGTTGGATTTTCAAAAGCCTCATCTTGCAAATATTACGGCAATAACTCTTATTGCACTGGCATTAAGAATTGTGTGTGCCTCAGCATACTATGGCCACCAGACCGACATGGGCTGTTTTGGTGCATGGTCTAATATGGTATTTCAGGACGGGTTTTCAAAATTCTATATTTCCGATAGTTTCACAGATTACCCCCCGGGATATATGTATGTCCTTTACGTTGTAGGTGCTTTGAAGAGTATGGTAGGGGACAGTTCACTAATTATAAAGCTTCCGGCAATTTTAGTTGACATAATTTTGGGTGTATTTGTTTATATACAGGCACGAAAAAAAGTGTCTGAAAAGGCAGCACTGGTACTATCAAGCTTTTTACAGTTTTCTCCGGTGCTGATTATTAACTCGTCTTTTTGGGGACAGGTTGACATAATTTATACCTTTTTGTTGACCTTATTTATATGGTTTGTATGCAAAAAAAGATTGATTATATCTTATTTTGTGTTTGCTCTGGCATTTTTTGTGAAGCCCCAGGCTTTGATTTTTACACCGATTCTTATTTTTGCTATAATTGAATATGTGTTTAAAAAGTTTGACAAAAAGTATTTTTTCAAAAATCTTTTTGGCGGAATTTTAGCTGTTGGCATGATTATTTTGCTGTCAATACCTTTTGGGATATCTGCTACTTTGAAGCAATATATTCTCACCTTGTCATCCTATGAATATGCCACAGTAAATGCTTTTAATATTTACGGCGCATTGGGAATGAATTGGCAGCCATTAACTAATATCACATCAATAGTGGGAGCATTGTTTATCCTTTTGATAGTTGTATTTGTCACATACAGATATTTAAAAGGAAATAAAAATTTCTTTTTCCTTGCAGGTGTATTATCGTTTGCGACTTATATGCTTTGTACAAAAATGCATGAAAGATATGCATTTCCCGCTTGTATATTCTTCCTTATGGCGTTTATAAAGAAGCCTCAGGATATAAGTATGAAATTGTTTATATTGACCGGCTTTTCACAGCTAATAAATACTGCGTGGGTGCTTTTTGTATATGAAACGGATATAAACTATTATGCATACAGCCCATTTGTTGTGGTTTTTTCTGTTGTGAATATTCTTATTTTTGCTTATATGATATACGGCTGTTTTGTGGTGGATGCACGTCCTCTGGTTTCTGTAAAGGTGCAAAACAGCTGGGCATTTAAAGCTTTTAAAACAAGAAACAATATAAAGCTTGATTCAAAAGATTATAAATTGATGATAGCACTTGCTTTGGTGTATGGGGCTATATCTTTTTATAATTTAGGGGATGTGAAAGCGCCGTCTACTTTTGAAGACATCAGCAAAGAATCCGTAAGTATTTCCTTTGACAGCCCTCAGTATGTGGATAAGCTTGGAATCTATCCTTCGTGTAATGATATAAACGAGGGGCGAAGTGTAGTAGTATCGTATATAGACGAAAACAATTCAGGTGATGCAGTAGTACTTGATAACCAAGACGTGTTTGCTTGGAATTTTGTTGATTTTCAAAAGACGGTTTCAGGAATAACATTTTCAACTGATAATCCAAGAATAATGATTATGGAGCTTGCCTTGGTTGGCGAAGATGGGATTATTCCAATTGATTCGGATAGTAAGCTTTTTGATGAACAGCATTTGGTACCTGACAGAAAGACACATAAAAACAGTACGTATTTCGATGAAATATATCATGCCAGAACAGGATACGAGTTTGTACACGGCTTTGATGTGTATGAATGGACACATCCGCCTCTTGGCAAGGTGTTTATTGCAGCAGGTATCAAATTATTTGGCATGACACCTTTCGGGTGGCGCATAATCGGTAATCTGTTTGGTATTTTGATGGTGCCGCTTATTTATATAATGGCAAGGAAAATGTTTCGTATAAGATATGTTGCTTTTTTCACGGCCTTTATATTTACTTTTGATTTCATGCATTTTGTGCAGACTAGAATTGCAACTATTGATGTGTATGTTACGTTTTTCATAATGCTTATGTATTTATTTATGTACAGGTATTATCAGATGAGCATTTATGATATGCCGCTAAAAAAGACATTCACACCTTTACTTCTTACAGGTGTTTGTTTTGGACTTGGTGTGGCAAGCAAGTGGACGGCGATATATGCATGTGCGGGAGTGGCAGTCATATATTTTTTGAAAATGGCAGATATGTATAATGAGTACTACCAAAGTGATGCCAAAAAGCCTTTTGTATCGGTGTTTGTAAAAAGCAGTTTGTTTTGTGTCTTGGCTTTTATAATTATACCTGTTTTAAGTCGGATCG
>JAZUOB010000242.1:0-3849 GCA_045604425.1 Clostridia bacterium | reverse complement strand
TAATAAACTTTACGTTATATTGCAACCCCTTAAAATATTTTTATAAAATCTCTTGTCTTTTAAGCCAAAACGTGGTATCATTACAGTCAGGTAAACGGAAAGGATTGATACTCATGAAAATTGAAACAAAATGCATACAAGAAGGATATAAGCCAAAAAACGGTGAACCTCGTGTACTTCCTATATATCAAAGCACAACCTTTAAATATGATTCAGCAGATTATATGGGCAAGCTTTTTGACCTGGAAGCTGAGGGCTTTTTCTACACAAGACTTGCCAACCCTACCGTCGCATGCGTGGAAGAAAAAGTTGCAAAGCTTGAAGGCGGCGTGGCTGCAATGATGACATCATCCGGTCAGGCAGCAACACTTATGTCCATTATGACCATTGCAAAAGCAGGAGACCATGTTATATGTTCTGCTGCCGTATACGGCGGCACATTCAATCTTTTGGGTGTGACTCTTGAAAAGTTTGGAATTCATGTGACATTTGTAGACCCTGATGCGCCTTTGGAAGAACTGAAAAAATCTGTGAGACCTGAGACAAAAGCTGTTCTTGGTGAAACTATTGCAAACCCTGCACTGAATGTCCTGGATATTGAAAAGTTTGCAGAGCTTGCTCACTCAAACAACATTCCGCTTATTGTGGACAATACTTTTGCGACTCCGATTCTTTGCAGACCTATTGAGTTTGGCGCAGATATTGTTATTCACTCCACTTCAAAGTACATGGACGGCCATGCAGTATCTCTTGGTGGCATGATAATCGACAGCGGCAAATTCAAGTGGCTTGGAAACGACAAGTTCCCCGAGTTCAATGAGCCTGACGAATCTTATCATGGTGTTACATACGCAAAGGACTTTGGAGAAGTTGCATTTATGACAAAAGCAAGAGCACAGCTCATGCGCGACCTTGGCTCCACCCCTTCACCACAGAATGCATTTCTTTTAAATCTGGGACTTGAAACACTTCATCTTCGTATGCCAAGACATAGCGAAAACGCAATGAAGGTTTCAAAGTATCTTGAAGCTCATCCCCAGATTTCATGGATAAATTATCCGGGACTTGAAAGCAGCAAATATAAGTCACTTGTAGACAAGTATCTTCCTCTTGGTGCCAGCGGCGTAATATCCTTTGGTGTAAAAGGCGGAAGAGAAGCCTGCATCAAATTCCTTGACAACCTGAAGCTTGCTGCAATAGTTACCCACGTTGCAGACGCAAGAACATGTGCACTTCATCCCGCAAGCACAACTCACAGACAGATGACAGATGAGCAGCTTCTGGCAGGCGGCATCAGCCCTGACCTTGTGAGATTCAGTGTAGGAATTGAAAATGCAGAAGACATAATAGCAGACATTGAAAACGCTTTATCTCAAATATAATAAGTGACTGTTGCTTTTAGCGCAGATCGTTCAAAGACAATCCAAATAACGTGAAAAATAAATCTAAGCATTCTATAACTAAAAATCAGTGTGGAAATCTGCAATTCTTTGCAGATTTCTTCTTTTTATGTTCCTTTGAAAGCAGTGATGTTACCCAAATCACAGATTTGGAACATTGTTGCATAGGTGTCGTTTCCCAAATTAAAATTTGGACTCCACCGCATATACACAAAACTCACCCCTCGACGTACACACGTACGACTTCGGGCAGGGTAAAATGCGGCAACTGCGCATTTTACTTCGTTTTGTGCATTCTGCATCTAAAATCATTCAGCCACCTCAAAAGGATGCTGTTTTTTGATGTAACAAATTCCATATATGCACATATTATATACCATAAAGCACGGAGGTGAGAACATTGACAAATTTAAGATGCTTCTTGAAAAAGAACCCCTTTATTTTCACGGCAAAAATATTCGGGGTTTTGACTCTTGCATTTTGCACAGGTACACTGGCAGGTATGTTTCTCCCTATTGCATTTATTGCAGCTATAGAAACTCTGCTACTTATACTTCTTGCATATTTTTGTCTTTTTAGATGGTAGAAAGGAAGGTTTATTATGACAATCAAAGTTTTCAAACTCCCAAAATCACTGGCAGGTATCGTTAAAAGTCTTCTGAAGATGTAAAAATGGGATGCAAATATTCGCATCCCATTTTTTATGCTTTATAAACTTTCACTTCATAAGAGCCTATGTCTAAAAAGAAAACTCCCACATCAGAGCACACAATCTCTTCCCCGCATGTGATTTTACTTACACCAAATCTTGCTGCATCAAGACGTATTCTTTCATGCTTTTCGCTCATATTGGCAACTATTATATATCTTTCCTTTTCGGTATATCTCATAAAAGCAAACACATTTCCTATAGTGTACAAGCTCTCAAATTCACCGCTGGAAAATGCCGGACTGCTCTTTCTTGTAGCAACCCATTTTTTTATACTGTCAAGATACCAATTGTTTTCTATGCTGTTCCAGTCAAAGCACCGTCTGCATGAAGGGTCACCAAAGCCTTCCATGGCGATTTCATCGCCATAATAAATACACGGAACTCCCGGAAGTGTCATTTGCAGTGCTATGGCAACAACAGCTCTGGACTTTGCAGTATCACGCACATTATTGTCCATGACAAATGATGCTTCTCCCCGTCTGTCTATAGGTCTTGTTACACCTGACACAGCGGTAACAAGTCTTTGGCTGTCATGACTTGAAAGCATATTAAGGCAGGAGTAAAACGCCTGAGGCGGATAGTTTTCTTTAAGACTCATTATCCTTAAAGACAAAGTCTTTGCATCAATATTTCCAAGGACTGCATCGATGATAGCATTTTTGAGAGGATAGTTCATAACAGAGTCAAGCTCATGACCCAGAAAATACTCTCTTTGCTCACCATAGCTTTCTTTGTTGGATGCATCTTCCCATACCTCGCCGATTATAACTGCATCCTTGTTTTCTGCTTTTACATTCTGTCTTAAAAGCTTCACAAAAAATCCCGGAAGCTCGTCCACCACATCAAGTCTCCAACCTGATGCTCCCAGTCTTAGCCATTTTTTTATAATAGCGTCTTTTCCTGACAAAATATATTCCTGATAAGAAAGACTCTCTTCTGCCACATGTGGCAAAGTCTTCATTCCCCACCAACATTCATATTCATCTTTTGAGTTTTGAAATCTGTACCAGTCATAGTAGGGCGAGTCTTTGCTCTGGTATGCACCAAGGCTTTTGTACTTTCCGTCTTTATTGAAATACTTGGAATTGCTGCCTGTATGGTTAAATACACCGTCCAGTATTATCTTTATGCCAAGCTTGTCTGCAGTTTTACAAAGGCTTATAAAGTCCTCTTCATCTCCCAGAATGGAATCTATTTTTTCATAGTCACCTGTATCGTATCTATGATTTGAAAATGCTTCAAATATGGGATTTAAATAAATAACATCAATCCCTAAATCGTGAAGATAGGGAAGCTTTTCTTCTATTCCTTTCAAATTTCCGCCAAAAAAGTCGTTTGACAAATACTCTCCGCCAAACTCTTCAGGTGTGCAGTATGGCTCATCCAACCAGCTTCTTTTTATTATATCAGTTCTGTCTGTGAGTATATCCCCCTGGGGATTTGCATTATAAAATCTGTCAGGGAATATCTGATATGCCACTGAGCCTTTAAACCAGTCGGGAGTTTTATAGTCTTTGTCATAAACTGTTATCTGGTACTTGTGAGGCGGTACATCTGAGCACTGTTCTCCCATACCCCCAAGACACTGATTGTTATTGCCGTAGTACACAGTACCTTTGTCTGTATGCACATAAAACCAGTACCTCATAACACACGGCTTTTGGGGCATAGACACTGTACATTTATATATGCTGGCACCTGAAATAGTACACCAGTACCACATATCTGTGTGCTCCT
>JAZUOB010000241.1:0-5710 GCA_045604425.1 Clostridia bacterium | reverse complement strand
AGAGAGCAGGGAATAAAGGTTGGTATGATCAGACCTATCACACTTTGGCCATTCCCCAAAAAAGCACTTGCAGCTGCAGCTGACAAGGTGAAATCATTTGTATCTGTTGAGCTTTCAATGGGACAGATGATAGATGATATCGAGCTTAGTATACGTTGCAAAAAGCCGGTGCTTCTTTGCAACCGCGTAGGTGGTATGATTCCTACAGTAGATAATATACTTGAAAAAATAATCGAAGCTGATAAAGTAGGAGGTGCACAGTAATGAAAGTATTTGAAAAACCACATGCACTTACAGATAATGTACTGCATTACTGCCCCGGATGTACACATGGTATAATCCACCGTCTTGTAGCTGAAGCTATTGACGAGTTGGGTATAGAAGGCAGAACAATCGGTGTTGCACCGGTAGGCTGCAGTGTTATGGCATATAACTATTTCAATGTAGATATGGTTCAGGCAGCTCATGGACGTGCGCCTGCTGTTGCTACAGGAGTAAAGCGTTCTGACCCGAGCAATATCGTATTCACATATCAGGGCGACGGTGACTTGGCAGCTATTGGTACTGCTGAAACTGTTCACTCTGCAGCTCGTGGTGAAAATATTACGGTAATCTTTGTAAATAATGCAATTTATGGTATGACAGGGGGACAAATGGCGCCTACAACACTTCCCGGACAGGTGACACAGACATCACCATACGGACGTGATGTACAGCATGTAGGATATCCTGTCAAGGTATGTGAAATGCTTTCAGAGCTTGACGGCGCAGCTTATCTTGAAAGAGTTGCTGTCAACAATGTAAAGAATATCAAAAACGCAAAGAAAGCTATCAAAAAGGCTTTTCAGAATCAGGTAGAGGGCAAGGGCTTCTCTTTGATTGAGGTTGTATCTACTTGTCCTACAAACTGGGGACTCACACCTGAAAAGGCACTTGAGTGGGTTGAAGAAAAGATGATACCTTATTATCCTTTGGGAGTGTACAAAGATAAGTATAAAGATGAGGAGGTAGGAGCTAATGACTAAGCAGATATTACTTGCAGGCTTTGGTGGTCAAGGTATATTGTTTTCTGGTAAATTTCTTGCTTATGAAGGACTTTTAGAAGGCAAAGAGCTTAGCTGGCTTCCCTCATACGGTCCGGAAATGCGCGGCGGCACAGCAAACTGCAGTGTTATTCTCAGTGATGAGCCTGTTGGTTCACCAATCGTTAATGAGCCGGAAATTCTTATAGCTATGAATCTTCCTTCTTTGGACAAATACGAAAATGCCACACAAGAAGGCGGTCAGATTTTTGTAGACAGCTCACTTATCGAAAGAAAGGTAGAGCGCACAGATGTTGAGGCATATTATATACCTGCTACAAAGCTTGCATCTGACAATGATCTTTCAGGTCTTGCAAACATGATTATGATAGGTTATATGATAAAGAAAACAGGAATTATCCCTTATGAAAATATAGCAAAGACAGTTGAAAAGATAGTACCTGCTAAAAAGCAGCATCTTGTTGAGGCAAACAAAAAGGCGATAGACCTTGGTTATAACTATCAGGCATAAAAGGAGTAGTGAATATCTATGAATGATCAGATTAAAGATATAGGAATGCGACTTGCTTGTCTTAGAGAGGATATGGAGTTTACGCCAAAAGAAATGGCTGAAAAACTCGGTATTGAAGAGGCCACATATAACGCATATGAAAAAGGCGAGCTAGATTTTTCCTTCAGCTTTATTTATAATGCAGCAGACATTTTAGGCGTGGATGTGCTTGACCTTATAAGCGGAAGCGCACCTACCCTTTCAATGTGCTGTATGGTTCAGAAAGGCAAAGGATATTCAATAAAAAGAGATGACGAGTATGATTACAAGCATCTTGCATACACATTCAGAAACAAAAAAGCAGAGCCGTTTCTTGTCACTATTTCACCTGATGTAAAACCGGTGATGCATGGACATGAAGGACAAGAGTTCAATTATGTCATATCAGGCAAACTGAAGTTTTGTATAGGCGATATATCATATGAGCTTTCAAAAGGCGATAGTGTATATTTTGATTCAAGCGTACCTCATGCAGAAATGGCGCTTGACGGAAAAGAAGCTCAATTTATCGCTGTAGTTATTAAATAAGAATTTCGGTTTGGAGGATAATTATGGCAATCTACGAAAAATTTGTGGGTGCATCAAGAGATGATTTTATCTCTCTTGATGACGCACAAAAAAACTATAAACTTACATATAATGATGATTTTAATTTTGCTTATGACGTCATTGATGTTTTAGGCACAAAAAAACCCGATAAGCTTGCGATGATTTGGGTATCAAAAGACGGGGAAGAGTTGAGATTTACTTTCCGCGATATGATGATGTATTCAAACAAAGCAGCAAGCTACCTGAATTATATGGGCATCCAAAAAGGAGATAAAGTTCTCCTTGCTATGAAGAGAAGCTATTATTTCTGGTTTGTAATGTTGGGACTACACAAAATCGGTGCAGTGGCAGTACAGGCTACTAATATGCTGAAAGCAAAGGACTATGTGTATCGTTGTAATGCTGGAGGTATCAAAGCTGTTATCCTTACCGGTGACGGAAGCGAGACAGAATACTTTGACGAAGGCGGCGATAAGTACGAGACAGTGGAGAAAAAGTTTGTGCTTGGTCATAAAAAAGCCGGAGACAGCTGGATTGACTTTGAAGAAGGCTTTGCTCTGGCAAACCCCGAATGGACAAGACCGACAGGCAAACAGGCTATAAAAGCTGATGATATGATGCTTATGGCTTTTTCGTCAGGCACATCAGGGTATCCGAAAATTATCACTCATAATTTCAAGTATCCTTTGGGACATATTATGACAGGTGTGTTCTGGCACAGAGTAGAAGACGGTGGAGTGCATTTCACAATTTCTGATACCGGCTGGCTCAAGAGCCTTTGGGGAAAATTCTACGGTCAGTGGTTTGGCGAAAGTGCAGTGTTTGTATATGATTTTGAGAAATTTGACGGGGCAGATATTCTGTCAAAACTTGAACAGTACAAGATTACTACATTCTGCGTACCGCCTACCATGTATAGAATGATACTCCAAAATGATGTAACAAAATACGATTTGTCATCCTTGAAGCACTGCTGTACAGCAGGTGAGGCGCTTAACCCTGAAATCTATAATAAATGGTATGATGCTACAGGTCTTAAAATTTATGAAGGCTTTGGTCAGACGGAGACTACACTTTGTATTGCCACAATAAAGCCATGGACAGAGCCTATCCCCGGTGCGATTGGTTTTCCTGTTCCCGGATTTGATGCTCATATCATCGATGATTTAGGACATAGCTGCTCACGGGGTGCTACAGGTGAGATTTGTATTCGTGTTCTTAGCCCAAAAAGAAAACCATGTGGACTTCTTGACACATATAATTTCAGCAAGGAAGATACCGCACAGGCACTTCATGATGGTTTTTATCATACAGGAGATACTGCATACCGTGATGAAAAGGGTATGTTCAGGTATGTAGGCAGAAATGATGATGTTATCAAATCATCAGGCTACAGAATCGGTCCCTTTGAAATTGAGAGTGTGCTTCTTGAACACCCCGCAGTTTTAGAGGTGGCAGTTACAGGTGTGCCGGATCCGGTCCGCGGATTTGCTGTCAAAGCTACAATTGTTCTTGCAAAAGGCTACGAAGGCTCCAATGAACTTACAAAAGAGCTTCAAACTTATGTAAAAACAAATACAGCTCCGTACAAATACCCAAGAATTGTGGAATACGTATCCGAGCTTCCAAAAACCTTTAACGGCAAAATCAGACGAGCTGAAATCCGTGAAAATGATTTAAAACAGAATAACTAAAAAGAATCGGTCATTCTGACCGATTCTTTTTAGTTATCCTGAGGATATTTTCTTCCATGTAGTATTACTTTTATTGCAAATTTCGGAAGCGACATCATGCGTTTTGCTCTCCACGGCTCTTTCATAAGCCGATAAAACCATTCAAGACCGTGCTGGCAATAAAACTCCGGTGCTCTTTCAACCACACCGGCAAAAACATCAAGACTACCACCGATGCCAAGCGCAGCTTTTACTTTCAGCTTGTCAGCATTTTCGTGTATCCAGTACTCCTGCTTTGGAGCGCCAAGACAAACAAATAATAAGTCTGCACCGGATGCGTTTATGTCCTCGATTATTTCATCTGTTTCTTCCGGTTTGAAATATCCGTTTCTTGTGCCTTTTATTTTTAATCCCGGATACTTTTTAAGAAGCTCCTCTTCTGCTTTTTCGGCAACCCCCGGCTTTCCGCCAAACAAGAACAAAGAATGTTCTGACTTTGCTACCATCTCAAGAAGTCTGCAGGCAATATCAAACCCTGCAGCCCTTTCAGGCACAGGTCTTTTGAGGATTTGAGCAGCCTTTACCACACCGATGCCGTCTGCTGTGAGAAGGTCAGCGCTGTTTAGAATATCAGCAAACTCTTTGTCTTTATAGCCTGCCATTATTATTTCTGAATTGGGAGTAAATACCTTTCGGCATTTGTCTTGTGACAAAAATGAAAATATAGTGTCAGCCGCTTTTTTTATGCCTACCCGATGCACCTTTACTCCTAAAATGTTTACTCGCTCCATACAGCCTCCTCCATTATAGTCATTATCTTTCATCTATATTTTTGTACTGTCTGCTTTTGCAAATAGACTTATATGCCGGACGTATTATCTTGCGGTTTGAATGTACTTCTTCAAGTCTGTGTGCACACCAGCCGGCAATTCTTGCTATTGCAAATAAAGGAGTATATAATTCCTGTGGAATACCCAGCAGCTTGTATACAAATCCTGAGTACAAATCTACATTTGCACACATGGTCTTGCCATTGTTTTTTACTTTGTCAAAAACTTCAGGAGTAAGCTCTTCTACAAGCTTATAAAGTTGAAACTCTTTTTTTAATTCTTCGTCTTTAGAGTCTACAAGCTTTTCTGCTTTTGACTTTATTATTACGGCTCTTGGGTCTGATAATGTGTAAATTGCATGACCCATTCCATAGATAAGACCGGAGTGGTCATAAGCTTCTTTTCTTATAATTTTTGCAAGGTAATCTTTCAGCTGTTCTTTGTCGGTCCAGTCGGAAACATTTGCCTTTATATCTTCTATCATACCCATAACTTTTGCATTTGCTCCGCCGTGTTTTGGACCTTTGAGAGAGCCTATTGCCGCAGAGATGGCAGAATATGTATCTGTGTCAGATGATGAAACAACGTGTGTTGTAAATGCAGAGTTGTTTCCGCCGCCATGCTCTGCGTGGACGATAAGCAAAGCATCGAGAAGCTCTGCTTCTTCTTTTGTGTACGTATTATCAGGTCTTAGCATATACAAAAAGTTTTCGCAAGTTGAAAGATTTGGGTTTGGTGAGTGAAGTATAAGGCTTTGTCCGTCATAATAATGGCGTTTTGCCTGATATCCGTAGGATGCCATTACAGGAAGCTGTGCAATCAAATGAATAGATTGCTTAAAAATATTATCAATAGACAAATCATCCGGATTATCATCGTAGGAATAAGAAGCCAAAACTGAGCGTCCCAGCTTATTCATGATATTATTGCTGGGCGCTTTCATTATCATATCTTCTGCAAACCTCTCAGGCAAAAATCTTGAGCTTGCTATATAAGAACTGAACTGTGAAAGCTCCTCCTTTGAAGGAAGCTCACCTGTCAGAAGCAGGTATACAACTTCTTCAA
>JAZUOB010000240.1:0-3723 GCA_045604425.1 Clostridia bacterium | reverse complement strand
GGCTACGATCCGACTTGGTTGAAATTGTTAGACAGCAAGTTGGTGATAAAAAGGTTTTGCTTGCATTGTCCGGAGGCGTTGACTCATCTGTAGTTGCTGCACTTTTGATAAAAGCAATTGGCAAGCAATTGGTTTGTGTTCATGTAAATCATGGGCTTATGCGAAAAGGTGAAAGTGAGCAAGTTATTGAAGTGTTCCAAAATCAGCTCGATGCAAACTTGATATATATTGATGCAACAGATAGATTTTTAGATAAACTCAAAGATGTATCTGATCCCGAGACAAAGCGCAAGATTATAGGCGGGGAGTTTATAGTAGTATTTGACGAAGAAGCACGTAAGCTCAATGATGTGGACTTTCTTGCACAGGGTACTATATATCCTGACATACTTGAGAGTGACGGAGTCAAAGCACACCACAATGTTGGAGGACTTCCTGAAGATATGAAATTTGAACTTGTGGAGCCAATCAAGCTTCTTTATAAGGACGAAGTAAGAGTAGTCGGAAAAGCTCTTGGTCTTCCTGCAGAAATGGTTGACCGCCAGCCATTCCCAGGCCCCGGTCTTGGTGTAAGATGTCTTGGTGCAATTACACGCGACAGGCTAAATGCTCTTCGCGAAGCAGATGCTATTCTTCGTGAGGAATTTGACAATTGCGGACTCGCAAAAACAGTTTGGCAGTATTTTATTGCTGTTCCTGATATGAAGAGCGTAGGTGTTAAAAACAATAAAAGATACGACGGATGGCCGGCAATAATCCGTGCTGTCAATACTACTGATGCAATGACCGCTACTATTGAAGAAATACCTTATGAAATTCTTCATAAGATTACAAATCGTATTACATCCGAAGTTAGCGGGATAAATCGTGTACTTCTTGACCTTACTCCAAAGCCGGTTGGGACTATTGAGTGGGAATAATCCAAAACCCTTGAAAAGCCCATTAAATCAAGGCTTTTTCAAAACACAAAGTGCTTCTGACAACACTTTGACAACACTTTTTTTAAGTGCTTATACTATGTAATCAGAGAGACTCCCAAATTTTGAGGAGTCTCTTTTATTAGTTTTCGCCCATTTTATCAATAAGTTCCAGCAGATATTTTATATTCTCAAGCACATCATTACTCTTGCTTTAATTCTAAAAATGAGTTATAATTGATGCATGTGTAAAAAACATATAACTGTTATCTGGCATTTTTCATATTATATTTATATATTTATCTATAAGGAGTTGACATTGTTTGAACTTAATAAAAACGAATTTAAACTCAATGAAAACGTCATTATTGACACTCGTTATAAACATAATACTTTCAGCATTCAAGTTGATTGCCGGCATAGTAGCAAATTCGGGCGCAATGATATCTGATGCTGTGCATTCAGCTTCGGATGTGTTTAGTACTATAGTCGTGATGATTGGTCTTAAGTTAGCTTCAAAAGAATCTGATAGTGATCATCCCTACGGTCATGAAAGGCTTGAGTGTATTGCAGCAGCGTGTTTGTCGCTTGTCCTTGCTGTGACAGGTATTTTGATTGCATATAATGCTGTTGCAAAACTGATAACAAATGATTATGATTCGCTTCCAATGCCGGGCACGTTGGCGCTTATTGCTGCTGCAGTGTCAATATTAGTCAAGGAATGGATGTTCCAGTTCACAAAACATGTAGCAAAAAAAGAAAATTCAACATCACTTATGGCTGATGCGTGGCATCATAGAAGTGATTCACTTTCCTCAGTTGGAAGTTTTGTAGGAATCTGTGGTGCTATGCTTGGATTTAAAGCTTTGGATCCGTTGGCAGGATTTGTAATAGCAATAATGATTATCAGAGCGGGTTATGATATATTATTGAAAACAATCGATCAAATGATAGATAAGTCATGCGATCAAAAAACATATTTGTATCTTGAAAATGTCATTATAAATACACAAGGTGTTATGAGAATAGATAGTCTAAAAACAAGAATGTTTGGATCTAAGATTTATGTGGACGTGGAAATTTCTGCTGACGGAGAGTTATCTCTTGCTGAAGCGCACAAAATAGCTGAAAATGTACACTTAAAAATCGAGGATTGTTTGGATGAAATAAAACATTGTATGGTTCATGTTAATCCATACGAATAAAAGGAGAGTTTGTTTTGAAATATACAGTATGTTCTAAAGAAAAAGATGCTATGAATTTGATGTGGAATGTTTTTGCGTCATTTGGATATAAAGATGCGCTGGAAGAGTCGGGGGATTCTGTCAAATGTGCTTCAAACAGAATTGCAATAGATAAAGGCTTAAACTCTACAATTATGATTTTGGATTGTATAAATTATAAAGCTCAGGCTGAAATTGTTTCCGTGGCGATAGAAGCAGGTTTAGCTGTTGGATATAATGGTTTTTCTGTTGTGGTAAGTTGCAGCAGGAAAGTTGCCGACTTATTGTATCTATACAGTTTAGATGAATTTTGTAAAATATCATTAGGACAGTTTGAATTTAAAGGATACTCTGATAAAGAATTACTATTTTATGGAAAATCAGAAACAAATAACTTATACTGTGATTTTGATTTGAGTGCTTGTGCCAAATCAGCAAACTTGGATGAATCTGTCATACCGGAAACTATAATTTTTGCCGAGGAAAATGCTGAAGGTATTGCATATGAAATAGGTTATACAATGCGCCTTTCGGGATGTCTTGTCACAAATTTTCTTGAGGATACCGACATAGCTGAGTGTGAGTTGTATGCAAAAGAGCATAAGATATCAGATATAATCAGAGTTTATCCTGACGGAAAGATCCAAATAAAAGATCTAGATAAAAACACTGTAACACAAACAGACTATAAAGAACTTTTGAAGTATTATGACGATGATTCAGAACACGAGCACGAGCATGATTGTTCATGCGGCTGTGAACATCACAAGTGAGGTTTGTATGAAAAATGCGATAATTGATATTGGGTCTAACACTATCAGGCTTGTTGTCTATGAAGACACTAAAGAA
Organism: Clostridia bacterium; assembly: GCA_045604425.1. Taxonomy (GTDB): domain Bacteria; phylum Bacillota; class Clostridia; order UBA1381; family UBA1381; genus RGIG9115. Next base: position 734 of record JAZUOB010000240.1, on the reverse strand, counting down.
ATTTGTAATTATGCAGATTATGCCGGTTTGATAGCCGAAGTCACAAACGGTATAATATCACATTTAGGTATAGCAAAGATTATACATTCGTTGAATCATATGAAGACGATTGCAAAAAAGCATGATTGTGAAAATATATATGCTTTTGCCACCGCATCTTTAAGGGATATATGCGACAAGGAAGAATTGATAGAAGTTGTGTTGGGGGCTACAGGTATCAAAATGGATATTATTTCCGGTGAAGACGAAGCAAAGTATGATTATATTGGATTAAAATCAAAAAATGCTATAAATAAAGCTACTGCCTTTGATTTAGGAGGAGGAAGCTGCCAGATAATACTCTTTGACGAGAATGGCCCTCAAACATCCGGAAGTTTTCCGATCGGCTCTTTAAAAATCAAGAAAAAGTTTATAAAGGGCGATTTGCCGGATAAAGAAGAGATAAGAGCAGTTTCGGATTATGTTGTAGAAAATCTTCAAGGTATAAAAGAGCTACATGACCGTTCTGATGATTGTATATACGCTATGGGCGGCGCTGTATTCTCGCTTGAGCTTCTTTCTAGGGAATATTTTAATAAAACAAATATTGGACTTTCGATTGACGATTTAAACAGAATACTTACTTTGAGGAAAGACCAGATATTTGAAAAAACACCCAAAAGATTTACCACAGTCATTCCAGCAGCACTTACTTGTATAGAGATTTTAAAATATTCAAATTCAAAAATAATAAT
>JAZUOB010000239.1:0-4217 GCA_045604425.1 Clostridia bacterium | reverse complement strand
GCCGCACCGCCTCTTGTGTCACCGTCAAGCTTTGATAGTATAACACCGGTAATATCAAGCTGATTATTGAATGATTCAGCTACATTCACTGCGTCCTGACCTGTCATTGCATCTACTACAAGCAAAATCTCTTTTGGAGATACCTTCTCTTTGATTGCACAAAGCTCTCTCATAAGCTCGTCATCTATATGAAGTCGGCCTGCCGTGTCAATAATCACAGGGTCATTTCCATGTTTTTTGGCGTGCTCCAGTGCACTGACAGCTATATCCACAGGGTTTGCATCTGTGCCCATCGAGAACACCGCCGCATTCACCTGCTCACCTAACACCTGAAGCTGTTTTATAGCAGCAGGTCTGTACACGTCGGCAGCAACCAGAAGCGGTCTTTTGCCCATGGTCTTTATAAGGTGTTTTGCAAGTTTGCCTGTGGCTGTGGTCTTACCTGCACCCTGCAAACCACACATCATGTATACTGTAGGCGGCTTATTTTCAAATTCAAGTCTTGAACATTCGCCTCCCATAAGGGCTGTAAGTTCTTCGTTGACTATCTTTACTATCTGCTGGCCGGGGGTAAGGGACTCCATAACCTCCTGACCTACAGCTTTTTCGGATACAGAGTTTACAAAGCTTTTGACGACTTTGAAATTCACGTCAGCTTCCAAAAGTGCAAGCTTTACCTCTCGCATAGCGTCTTTTATGTCTTTTTCGTTTAGTTTTCCTCTGCTTTTGAGTCTTTTGAAAACGCCTTGGAGCTTATCGCCCAGACTCTCAAACGCCATACTATCACCTCAAATCATAAATCAGAGTTCTTCTATAACCTGACCGGTAAGACGACGCAAGCTGTCAAGCTCTTCTGCCGCACCCGGTTGTGATGCCAAAGAATCTGCCAAAATATCTATTTGTTCTATTTTATCCTTGATTTTTTCAAATCTGCCTACAAGACCGAGCTTTGACTCAAAATCCTGAAGCTGTTTTTCTCCTCGCTTTATAAAATCACGGACACCCTGACGACTGATATTCATATTCTCGGCAATCTCTGCCAAAGACAAGTCATCATTATAATAATACTCCAAAGCCGCAATCTGCTTATCAGTGAGCAGCTGTCCGTAAAAATCCATAAGCAAGCTTACACTCAAATCTTTGCTCATTATAAAACCACCCTAGAGAATAGTCTGTAAAGGCTTCAAGCTTTACACATTATACAATATTGTTTTTGGTTTGTCAATAGTTTCAGCCAAAAAATATGTTTTTTTACATATTACACATACACGCTCTACCAGACAGATAGCCCTTTGTATAACAATGTCAAAATGCACTGAGGCATCATAATATATTATGATTATATAAGTTAAAGGAGTGATTTTTGATGAACTCAGCAGAGGTTTATGCTTTTTTGCTCACACTGGGTGCAGGGCTGGCTACTGTGCTTGGCAGTATAATTGCTCTTTTTGCCAAAAGAACAAATACAAAGCTTCTTGCAGTGTCCCTGGGATTTTCTGCGGGTGTTATGATATATGTATCAATGGTGGAGCTATATGCAAAAAGCATAGAATGTCTTGCAAATACCTACGGCAACTTTCTTGGCAGCTCTTATGCGGCCTTATGGTTCTTTGCCGGGATATTTATTATAGGTATAATTGACTTTCTTATACCCACTGCTCAAGGAGATATTGGAAGTTCAGGAGCGCAGGATAAAACTGCACAGCTAAACAAAATGGGACTTATATCCGCAGCGGCAATTGCTATACACAATTTCCCGGAGGGAATGGTGACTTTTACTGCATCATTCAAGGATGCCAGCATGGGACTTTTGATTGCTGTGGCTATAGCTATACACAATATACCCGAGGGAATAACCTCATCTTTGCCCATATTCTTTGCTTCCGGAAGCAGAAAAAAAGCATTTTTTATATCATTTTTTTCAGGGCTGACAGAGCCTCTTGGCGCCCTTATCGGATACCTGATTTTGAGACCATATCTCAATGATGCTTTTATAGGTATTTTATTTGCCATAGTATCAGGTATAATGATGTTTATATCCATCGAAGAGCTTTTGCCAATGGCAAGAGAATATGAAAACGGGTGCGCCACTATTTTGAGTGTGGTACTGGGCATGGCTGTTATGGCTTTAAGCCTCATTATGTTTATATAATTGACAAACAAATGGTATTATTGTATAATAATGTTGATAAATTACCTATAGAAAGGATACATATAAAATGAATAGAATTGCAAAATTTGTGACTGTGAGCAAGAAGCAGTTTTTTGCTGATTTTGATACACAAATGGGCGACCCTGAAACAGCCTATAGTGCGCTTGTTCTTCCTACCCGCGCAACATCAGGGTCTGCAGGATATGATTTCAAAGCACCCTTTGATTTTAGTCTGGCACCCGGTGAAACAATAAAAATTCCTACCGGAATAAGAGCACAGATAGATGACGGCTGGGTACTTATGATATATCCCAGAAGCGGTCTTGGTTTTAAATACCGCCTACAGCTCAACAATACGGTAGGCGTTATTGACAGTGATTATTTCGGAAGCGATAATGAAGGTCATATTATGATTAAAATGACAAATTGCACCAATGAGGAAAAAACCATTGAAGTAGCAAAAGGTCAGGGATTTGCCCAAGGTATATTTATGCCATATGGTATAACGTTGGATGACTCTGCCAGCGATGTTAGAAATGGTGGATTTGGAAGTACAACAAAATAAAAAAAGCTATTTATTGAGGAAATGAAAAAACAAAGCGGAGAATACTCCGCTTTGTTTTTTTCAAGGTGTTCAAATCTCAATGACACAGAAAACCCGCAAAAAATTGCGGGTTTTCTAAATGTTATATAAGTTTATGCTTGTAATGCCAGTTTCACTCCATTGAGTGATCTGCACATTTTCAACATTCCCTTTTAGTTAGCATCTACCTTGATAACTTCCTTATCGTTGTAGTAGCCGCAAGCCTTACATACTCTGTGAGGCATTTTAAACTCGTGACACTTTGGACACTCAACCATTCCGGGAGCTTCAAGCTTCCAGTTGGCACGTCTCTTATCACGACGTGATTTTGAAACTTTACCCTTAGGTACAGCCATTTACTACACCTCCTATAATTCAAAGGTCAGTCTTCTTTGCTGTCCATAATTTGTTTTAAAGCTTCCCATCGGGGATCATAAGCTTCCTTATCGCACTGACATTCGCCGGCATTAAGGTCTGCTCCACAGGTTGGACATAATCCTTTGCAATCTTCACTGCACAAGAATTTGCCCGGTACATTCATAAAAAATCCGGTCTGGACAATATCGGTAATATCAATCTCACTGCCTGTAAATACTACAGCATCGCCGTCTGTGTCGGAATAGTCTTCCTCGCGCACCAAAGATTCTTCAATATCAAAAGAAATATTTTCTTCGATATCCTTTGTGCATCTGGCACATTTGACACTAAGACAAATCTCTACTTCAGCATTAAGCACAAGTGATTTGCCATTATTGAAGATGGTGCCGTCTATCTTTGAAGGGCCTATAAAATGAAAGTCCTCACCAAGATAATTCACATCATCCAAATCAATATCGCCCATCAGGGTGATTTTATTGCCTGTCTCCTTAAGGACACCTGTAAGATCTACTATCATGGACAAACACTCTCCTGGATTTATAATCTAAAACCGCAGAGAATTATTTCAACTCTACCTTAGCTCCTGCTTCTTCCAACTTAGCCTTCATTGACTCAGCCTCATCCTTTGCTACTGCTTCCTTGATTGTGCCTGGTGCACCATCAACAAGAGCCTTAGCTTCCTTAAGACCAAGACCTGTAAGTTCTCTAACTACTTTGATTACGCCGAGCTTAGATGCGCCTGCATCAGCAAGGATTACGTCAAATTCTGACTTTTCAGCACCGCCTGCAGCGCCACCATCAGCAGCAGCACCTGCTACTACTACAGGAGCAGCCGCGCTTACGCCGAACTCTTCCTCCATCATCTTAACCAACTCAGCAACTTCCAATAACTTAAGTTCCTTGATTGAATCAAGGATTGCATTCAAATCTGCCATTGTAAATTTCCTCCTAAATCTTTTAATTTTCGATTTTTTAATTATTCAGCAGGAGCTTCCTCAGCGGGAGCTTCTTCTGCCGGTGTTTCTTCTTGAGGTGCTACCTCTTCAGCAGGTGCTGCTTCTTCAGCAGGTGCTTCTTCAGGTGCTGCTTCCTCAGCGGGAGCTG
>JAZUOB010000238.1:0-3819 GCA_045604425.1 Clostridia bacterium | reverse complement strand
AGCTTATCGCTCGAAGCAAGTCTACTGCTCTTATATATTCACATTCATACAGCGATATTGCAGAGGACAATTCAGACATTACTACTCTTTGTATGGATGATTTCGAAAAATTTTATACCGAGGGTAATGAAATCATTTCTTCCGGCAATACAGAATATATCGACTTCGTTCCCGACGGCAACAAAATGTCATCTATAATATTTACATCAGGAACCACAGGAAAGCCAAAAGGCGTTATGCTTACACCAAGAAATATACTTTCTGACATAATTGCAGCTGGAAGTATATCTTCTCTGGCAGGCGATACACTTTTGACACTTCCGCTTCATCACACATTCGCTTTTTCAACAAGCGTAATTGCAAATATTATATTTGAAGGTACTACTTCAATCAATTCAAGTCTTAGAAACTTCAAAAAAGACCTTGCAGAATTCAAACCCAGAAATATTTGTGTAGTACCACTGTACCTTGAATCTTTGCATAAAAACATATGGAGTTCAGCAAAAGAACAGAAAAAAGATAAACTTTTAAAGACAATGATATGCATAAGCAACGGTCTTAGAAAAGTAGGTATTGACCTCAGAAGAAAATTATTCAAATCAGTTCTTGATCAATTAGGCGGGAATCTTGACCTTCTGGTTGCAGGAGGTGCTCCTATAAGCGATGTTTACACAAAAGGTTTTGATGATATCGGTATAACTGTACTTAACGGATACGGAATCACAGAATGCTCCCCGGTTGTGTCTGTTAATCGTTATTCGAATGTGGTACTTGGCAGTGTAGGACCTGTATGCGCATGCTGCGACGTGAAAATAAAAGACGGTGAAATACTTGTAAAAGGCGAAAATGTTATGCTCGGGTACTTCGATGACCCCAAATCAACAGAAGAAGCATTTGAAGATGGTTGGTTCAAAACAGGCGACCTTGGTTATATCAAAGGCGACTGCTTATATATCACAGGCAGAATCAAAAATCTCATTATACTGAGCAACGGCAAAAACGTATCTCCTGAAGAACTTGAAGATTTGATACTCACAAACACTAATGCTGATGAAGTTTTGGTATCTGCAGAGGGAGATTATATTCAAGCTGAAATTTATGCACAAAACCCCGAAGGTGTGGAAGAAGCAGTTTTTGTACTTAATAAAAAGCTTCCATCATATAAGCAAATTCAAAAAGTTTTCTTTAGAGATACTGAATTTGAAAAAACTACCACAAAGAAAATCAAAAGAAAATACAACTAAGAAAGGAATTGTTCACAATGTTTGAAAAAGTAAAAGAAATATTAGGCGAATTCGCCGATCCTGCATCCATTACTCCAAATGCATCTCTTACAGCAGATTTAGGACTTACTTCATTTGACGTAATTTCTATTGTAATGGCTTTTGAAGATGAATTTGAAATTGAAATCCCTGACCGTGATATTCACAAAATGGTTACTGTAAACGATGTAGTAGAATATGTGGAATCAAACGCATGATTTTAGAAATATTTGCTTGCAAAACTGATATACCTCTTTCAAAACAGCAATGGTATACTTTGATGCAATGCGTATCACCTGAAAAACTGAATAAAATAAATTCATGCAAAAACAAACACAATGCCGATAATTCACTTATCGGCATTGTTCTTGTAAAAGCAGCACTGTATAAAATCTTCCATATACCGATAAAAGATATTACCTTAGAATACACAAAAGACGGAAAACCTTATATTTCTTCTATGTCAGATATATACATCAGCATATCACACAGTGATAATTTAGTTGTATGCGCAGTGTCGGACAGAGTCGTCGGAATAGATGTAGAAAAAATAAGAGATTATAATGACAAAATTGCAAATAAATATTTTAACACAATAGGAAAGCAAAAACTCAAACTATCTAAAAATAAAGATGAAGATTTTACAACGCTTTGGACAGAAAAAGAAGCTTCTCTCAAATGCTTAGGGACCGGATTTAAAGATTTATCAAATCAAACGGTCTATTCTCTATTTGACTACACTACAACAAAGTTTGATGAATATATTATAACTACAGCTACAAAAAAAACAAGTAATTGACCAAAAGGTCAATTACTTGTTTTTTATTCAGTAAAATCTGCATGACTTACGTACACTTGTCTGGGTTTTGAACCATTAGGCGGCCCTATTATTCCCCTATCTTCCATTTGGTCAATAATACGACCCGCTCTTGAATATCCAACCTTTAATCGTCTCTGTATCATAGCCGTTGAAATCTGACCAAGCTCGATAGCAAGTTCAATAGCTTGTGGCAACAACTCATCACCATCATCATCAGTATCAGGTGTTACACCGTTTTCTCCGGAGGAAACTCTCTCTATATGTTCCTCCAAATCCTGACTATAATGCGCATTAGCATTCTGCACTTTTAAAAACTCCAGTAATCTTTCGATTTCATCATCAGAAACAAAGGCACCTTGAACACGAACAGGTGTTCTACAGCCTTGCGGTGCATACAACATATCACCCTTGCCAAGAAGCTTTTCTGCTCCACCCCTATCAATGATTGTCCTGCTGTCAACCTGGCTTGCCACAGCAAAAGCAATACGGGTTGGAATATTCGCTTTGATAAGTCCGGTAATAACATCAACTGTAGGTCTTTGTGTGGCAACAATTAAGTGCAGCCCTGCAGCTCTTGCAAGCTGCGCCAAACGGCATATGTAATCTTCAACTTCTTTTGCTGCTACCATCATCAAATCTGCCAGCTCGTCAATTATTATTACTATCTGCGGAAGTTTTGTACCGCCGCTATTTTCCATAAGAAGATTGTATCCTGCAATATTCTTTACTCCCTGCTGAGCAAAAATATCGTATCTTCGCATCATTTCTCCCACTGCCCAGTTAAGCGCACCTGCAGCTTTTTTAGGGTCAGTTACAACCGGTATCAGCAAATGCGGTATTCCGTTGTAAACACCAAGTTCTACAACTTTAGGATCAACCATTATAAGCTTCACTTCATCAGGAGATGCTTTATATAATAAGCTTGTAATGATTGTATTTATACACACACTCTTACCAGAGCCGGTGGAGCCGGCAATTAAGACGTGAGGCATTTTTGCAATATCGCCCACAACCACTCTGCCACCAATATCGCGTCCCAATGCAACAGATAGCTTAGAAGTTGAATTTACGAACTCATCTGATTCAAGCATCTCTCTAGCTGTTACAGATGCAGTTTCTTTGTTAGGAACTTCAATACCTACTGCCGCCTTTCCGGGAACTGCAGCAACCAAAACTGTCGGAACGGCAAGATTAAGGGCAATATCATCAGCAAGACCGACAATCTTGCTGAGCTTTACACCTGAATTAGGCTGAATCTCATATCTGGTAACAGCCGGACCTTGAGTTACCTGCAAAAGCTTTGCTTTGACCCCGAAATTATCAAGAATAGATATAAGTCTGTTTGATGTTTCGTACATCTGTTGTCTGGAGTCACCTGCACTTTTGCGTTTGTTATTCAAGAGTAACCATTGGTGCCCGGCAATGACCACAGAACAGCTTGGTTGTAAGCAGATATTCCACCTTTGCCTTATTGTGTCCTGCGTGCTTTTTATTTCGTTCCAAGACCTCCGCAACCCGGTTAAATAGTTCATCGCTGATAATCCTGGGAACGGCATCCTCGATCACCACATCTGCATACTTGTACACACCAATGTACTTTTTATTTTTCAAAATGGAATGAAGACTATTCTTGTTGAATCCCGCTCCGGAGGCCGTCCGAATCTGCCGTGCATTGAGGTAGTCAGCGATATCAACCGCCCTGCTGCCATCAGCATACATCTCAAATATCTTTTGGAC
>JAZUOB010000237.1:0-2787 GCA_045604425.1 Clostridia bacterium | reverse complement strand
AGTCCTTTTTTTACATTATATTTATCAAAAATTTCTTTGCCTACAGGCTGATAAGAGAAACCTATGACTTTTTTCAGGTTGTGTTCAAATTCGTTGAAGTTTAATTGGTCTGTCATTTAGAATTTCCTTTCAAAATATGCTATTCAATAGTCAGCTGACCACTGTCTTCTTTTCTTATAAAACAGCCGGCAGCCGGTATATTTTTTGTAGTATAATACTTGATGTCATTAAATGCAGTGTTTTCAGGCTTTGTCACACATATAAGCTTTGCGTTTTTCTTTTTAAGTGTCAACACCTGAACTCCCTGGGTATTCTTTGTAGACTTCAGGGGTATTTTCTCAGTATTGAAGCAAAGTGCCTTATTGTTGTCAGAAATTGCCACAAGCATTGTTTCATTTTCCAGATAGTGCACAGTGCATATAGGTGATTTGTCTGAATACGCATTTATCAGGCGGCGTCTGTTGTTCTTTGTCTGGTAGTTTGAAAGCTCTACTTTTGCCATTTTACCGTTTTCAAAGCAGAACAGCATCATGCCGCTATAATTGGTAGTCACAACCATATAAATAAATTTTTCATCACTTTCAGCAGCTACAAGGCTTGGCACGTATTCTCCCATTGTGCTGACCTTTGCTTCGGGAATGTCATTACACCTAATCTTGTAAACAGTGGATTTGTCGGTAAAGAGCAGTACCTCCGCTGTATTGGTTGTTTCTATTTCCTGAACAATTTTGTCACCCTCTTTGAGCTTGTGCTCTGTGGTGCTCATGCGCAGGGAGCTATGGGGAATTTTTTTGATATAATTATCCTTTGTAAAGAATAAAGTAAGAGGATAATCCTCTATTACCTCTGTTTCATGGAATGTGACAACATCACTTTCGGATATAAGCTTTGTTTTTCTTTCCTGACCGTATTTTTTTGATATTTCAGTAAGCTGTTTTGCAATAAGCTTTTTGATTTTTCTGTCGCTTGACATAAGGTCTTCAAGATCTGCTATATCTTCAATAAGCTTTTCGATTTCTGCTGTACGACTTAAGATGTATTCTCGGTTCAGGTTTCGAAGCTTGATATCAGCTACATATTCTGCTTGGATTTTGTCGATAGAAAAACCGTCCATAAGATTTGGGACTACATCTTCGTCACGTTCGGTGTGCCTTACGATGCTTATAGCTTTGTCGATATCAAGAAGTATTTTTTTAAGACCTGTAAGCAAATGAAGCTTTGCGCTTTTCTTGTCAATATCATATTTTACTGCGTTTTTTATGCAGTTCATTCTGAAAATAATCCACTCTTTCAAAATGTCTTTGATTCCAAGGACCATAGGCTTGGAATTTATCAGCACATTGAAGTTGCAGCTGAAAGAATCCTCAAGTGGAGTCAGCTTATAAAGTTTGGTCATCAGTGCATCCGGATCAGTTCCGCGCTTTAAGTCAATGGCAATCCTGAATCCTTGAAGACCGGTTTCATCTCTTGCATCGGATATCTCTTTGAGCTTGCCGGCTTTTATATTTTCCATTATCTTGCTGATAATCATTTCACTTGTTGTGGTGTATGGAATTTCAGTGATTTCTATGCAGTTGCTTTTCTGGTCAAATGTATATGTGGCACGAAGCTTAAAACTGCCTTTGCCGGTTTCGTATATTTTGTCCATTTCTTCTTTGGAATATATGAGCTGTGCACCCATAGAAAAATCAGGGGCAGGCATAAGCTCCGAAATGTCGCATTTTTCATCTTTGATGTAGGTAATAGTTGCATCGCATACTTCTTTTAGGTTGAATGAACATATGTTACTTGCCATACCTACGGCAATACCTTGGTTGGGGTTTACAAGTATATGGGGAAATGTAGTAGGAAGTAATGTAGGCTCCTTTAAGGTGCCGTCATAGTTGTCTACAAATTTTACTGTGTTTTTGCCTATGTCTGCAAATAACTCGTTGCATATAGGGTCAAGTCTTGCTTCTGTATATCTTGAAGCCGCATATGCCATGTCCCGCGAATACTGTTTACCAAAGTTTCCCTGAGACTCTACAAGGGGATGCAAGAGCGCTTCATTTCCTTTTGTCAGACGCACCATTGTTTCGTATATGGCAGCGTCGCCGTGTGGGTTTAGCTGCATGGTTTGTCCTACTATATTTGCAGATTTTATAAGCTTGCCGTTTAATAGACCCATTCTGTACATTGTATACAGAAGCTTTCTGTGGGCGGGCTTAAGTCCGTCTATTTCAGGGATTGCACGAGAAATTATTACACTCATTGCATAGGGCATATAATTGGTTTCTAAAGTTTCGCAAATTGGCTGTTCTCGTATTTCGGCAGGTATTATTTCGGTTTCCGGTGCCTTCTTTTTTGCCATCAGAATTTCATCCTTTCAATCAGCTTATATCAAGCATATCCATGTATGCATAGCCATTTTCGGCTATAAAATCTTTTCTTTCCTGAAGCTTGTCACCCAAAAGGATATCAAACATCATCGCTGTCTTTTCGATATTTTCGGGAGTCACACGTATAAGTTTTCTGGTAGCCGGATGCATGGTTGTCAGGCTCATCATTTCAGGCTGGTTTTCGCCAAGACCCTTAGAACGCTTGATTTCAAAGTCATCTTTGTCCTTTGAAAGCCCATCTTCTTCCAACTTTGAAACTATTGCGTCTTTTTCAGCATCGGAATAGGCAAACTGTTTTTCACCTTTTCTTTTGGTTTTCAGTATTGAAATTTCATAAAGAGGAGATTCTGCAATATATACCTTTCCGGCTTCTATAAGAGAGGGGGTGAGGCGGTATATCATAGTAAGC
>JAZUOB010000236.1:0-4310 GCA_045604425.1 Clostridia bacterium | reverse complement strand
TATCCCGGTTGTATAATAGCATCTACAATACCCATGATAATACATGCTGTTATAACCAGAATTGGAATATGTATTTTTTTCAAATCAAAGCCACCTTTCAAAGCATACGCATAGCAAGCTTCGTCATAGCTACCGCATGATCATATAATGCTTCTCTTTAGAAATACCGTCATTTATCATGTTATCCACTCTCTTTTTGAATAATCAGTTTTATAAGAATCAAAAACTTAAATTTGAAATCTATATACATGAAAACATCAAATTCAGTTCATCATCGGTAAGTGTAATATCCGCACCACTCATTGAATCTATAATTTGCTCTTTACAGCGTCCGCCGATAATGGGAAATACGTCAGGAGTTGTGAGAGAACATAAAGCTCCGCACACAATTGCTGCAGGGCTTATGCTGTACCTTTCAGAAAGATCTTTTACAATCTTCAACTTTTCCAAGTTTTCATCACACAAATACCTTTCTTTTGACTTGGCAGAAAGTCCGTTTTCTCCAAGAGTCAACATTTTAGAGAAAAATCCCTTTGCCTGTGATGCATACGCTGCAACAGGTATTTTCTTAACTCCATAATAAGCAAAAGATGATTTATCAATGTCTACCAAAGTCCTATCCGCATTGCCAGTTGGTGCAATCACAGCAGGGCTGAAACGAATCTGGCTTCCTGAAAACCCGGAAAGCCCATGTGCTTTTGCATATTGATTTGCTTCATCTACACGTTCATACCGCCAGTTTGACGCACCAAATCTATCAATTTTACCTTCCTTTTGCAGTTTGTTCATGGTTTCAATGATTTCTCCTGCCGGAATTTTCTCATCATCCCGATGAAGCCAATAAAAATCAGGACGTTCCACCTGTAGTGCCTTTAGGCTTTCTTCTAAATCCGAACGAATTTCTTTTTCAGACAAACGAGAAATATCCGGTGTCTCCTTATTTGGAAACGCACCCTTTGTAGAAATAAAAATCCCTTTTATCATTCTGGACTTCACCCATGCACCAATCACTTTTTCCGCCTCGCCGTCTGCGTACATTCGTGCAGTATCAATATGGTTTCCGCCCAACTCTACATAGGTGTCCATAATTTCAAACGCCTCAGGCATAGAAATAGAATCTCCAAAGTAAGTTGTTCCAAGTAATATTTTAGAACATTTTTTGCCGAAGCTATCGGAATATTTCATCTTTTTCTCCTTTTTTTACATGCATCATAGTGACTGTAGCTTACCTGCACATTCAGGAGTCAACAAACTCTCTAATATCAACATAAATGATATATTATGCACAGCAACTTTATCACCATGATTTTTATACATATTATCTATTAAAAGCCTCTTTGTATTGTCTAATTATATTCTCCATTGTTTATGAGCATTTCTGGTTTCTACCTGAATCACCCCGTTTTTATATAGGATTTCAGGTTCACCTTTAACCAACGGTGCTGCATATTTTATAAATCCATCCGTAACGCTGAAGCCGTCTTCACCAATAAAGCTTGCAGGCATTAGTTTTTCAAAATTCGCAACCTTTGAAACATCAAATGATGTTATATATGGCTTATATCCGGATATATCTTCCCTTTGTATTCCTACCATGACACCGTTTACTCCACCACAAGCCAGATTGACACCGTATTGGCCTTGCTCAAAGGCTTCATTTATATCGCAAAGTGACAGGCAAGTACTTGCACATCTTTGAAGTGTAGAAAATTCTATAGTTCTGGTCTTTACTCCAAGATTTGTATTTATGATACTTTCTATATACTTGCCGACACCACCAAGTGCCACATGCTTGAAACCATCATTTCTACCACGAGCTGTAATACCGGCTGTTACATATTCTCCCGCACTGTTACATATTCCCTCACTTACAGCAATAACAGTCGTTTTTTTATTGCTTATAATGTCAGAAGTTCTGTCAATAAAATCTCTTACTTTGAATGGAACTTCCGGAAGACAAACAACATCAACGGGCGCAAAAATATCATCGTTTGCAATTACAGAAGAAGCAGCAAGCCAGCCTGCATTTCTACCCATTATTTCTGCTACTATTACTGATTTCATGGCATATACATCAGCATCAAGTGCCAATTGCCGTATTGAATTTGAAACAAATTTTGCAGCAGAAGGAAATCCGGGTGTATGGTCAGTCAAAACCAGGTCGTTATCAATTGTCTTTGGCACTCCTATAAAGCATATATCAATATTATTTGACCTTGCATAGTTTGAAAGCTTATTTACGGTATCCATTGAGTCATTACCGCCAATATATATGAAAGCACCAATATTACGCTTTTTTAAAACTTTGAAAATTGTTTTATATATTTCTCCGTCTTCTGGCAATTGACATCTACAGGAACCTAAATACGCTGCCGGAGTCTGTCTTAGTATATTCAGTCTGTTTTGGTCTTTAAAACAGCCAAGATCTACAAAATTCGATGACAATACCCCATCAATGCCATTGACCGTACCCAGCACTTTCCCAAATTCACTATTTTCTAAACCTTTAGAAATAACTCCTGCCAAAGATGCATTGATAGCAGCTGTAGGGCCTCCTGATTGTCCAACCAAAAGATTTCTTTTCATGTCAGTTCTCCTGCGCTGTTTTAATATTTGAATTCATCTGCTTGATACATTATCATAGTCAAGACTGCTTCTCCTGCTGTTTCTGTACGAAGTATTCTTCTGCCAAGTGTCACAGTATTTATTGAATTATTTGATAAAATCTCGATTTCTTTGGGGTCAAAACCACCTTCAGGACCTACCATAAATGCAACGTCTGTGATTTTGTCTATGTCCTTAATTTCATTGTTTATGGTATTATCTTGTTCACATTCATAGGGAACAAATGCCTTTTCATGCTTTGAAAATAGTTTGACCGCTTCATCAAAACTTATAGGAGCCAATACTTCAGGTATTATTCCTCTTCCGCTTTGTTTTGCAGCAGACTCTGCGATTTTTTGCCATCTTGCACTCTTTTTTTCGCCGTCTTTTTTGTTATCGATTTTAACTACACATCTGGACATGGACACAGGACAAATTCTTGTTATACCAAGCTCCGTTGTCTTTTGGATTATATACTCCATTTTTGAACTCTTAGGCAAAGCCTGATACAAGGTGACCTGAACTCTAGGCTCTGTTTGGGATTTTGATTTTTTAAGAATACTGCACACAATCTCTTTATCAGACATTGATACAATTTCAGTTTCATAATCCCAACCTGCGCTATCACACACAGTGATTTTGCAGCCAATATTCATTCTAAGCACACGTTTAATATGGCTGACATCCTCTGTATCAATGGTAATCGTATTTGCTTTAACCTTTTCAGGCTGGACAAAAAATTTTGACATTATTATACCTTTCTTTCTTTTGACAATGCTTCCAGAAGAATGTCAGCAGCATGTGTAAAGCTTTTTAAATCATCTTCCAGTGGTGTGAATATACATTCCTGCGGTTTTGATACTCGCTTCATTTTAAGAAGAGATAATATATCATCAGCCATATATGCACCCTCATCACTCCAACCATATGAACTGAAAACGAAATACGGCTTTCCTGAAACAAGACTTACATCCAAAACTGATAAAAAATCCCACACTTCTTGGGGAATTCTTCTGCTTGATGTATAAGTTCCCAGAATCACTGCATCAGCACTAGAAATCATTTTTTTTGTAATGCTGTCTTTGTTATTATATAGGTCCACAGTATTTGATTCTATACCATTCTTTTTGAAATAATCTTTTAAATAATCAGCTATAATTCTATTATTCCCGGAATGTGAAGCATAAACAATCAAAACAGTCTTATCAGTAGAATTTTTTAAAACCTCTTCAAAATTATAATCTTTAAACTCTATCCCAAAGCCGTTTCCGATAGATGAAAATATTTTTGATGGAGATATGCTAAAGAGAATATCTTTGGCATACTCCTCTGCCTGAGTATTTATACATACATTTTTATCACAGAACATGTCCCCTGAAAATAAAACATCCATATTCTTTAAATATATCATCATATTATCAGGGTTTGGTGTATTGGGAGTTATAAAAAAGCTGAATTCATTTTCGCCCAAAGTTATGGCTTGTGAATTTTTGCACATATACTCCTTGAACTCAATTGTCATAATTCTCTTTAAGTTCTTTAATGCCGGAACTGTTGCATACACACACACATCCGGATTAGCTCTTACAAGTTTTTCCACACATCCCGCTTTTTGAGGCACCGCACCTGTCAAAATCACACAATCTATCCGAATATCAGGTACGTACTTACCAATAGCAGTTATATATGCATCTTCATATTCGGGT